>SLTG01000008.1 GCA_007130045.1 Opitutales bacterium | reverse complement strand
TTCTCCGATTTTTCGACGACGTTGTCCCCCTTGAGAGCGCTGATCGGAATAAACTCAATATCGTTGATATTCAGTCGCGAGGCAAACTCGGTGAACCGCTTGACGATGTTGTCGTAAACTTTCTCGTCGTAATCGACGAGGTCCATTTTGTTCACGCACAGGGCGACGTGCTGAATGTTCAGCAGCGACGCGATGAACGCGTGCCGGCAGGTTTGCTCGACCACGCCTTTCCGGGCGTCGATGAGGATCACGGCCAGGTTGGCGGTGGATGCCCCGGTCACCATGTTCCGGGTGTACTGGATGTGACCCGGCGTGTCGGCGATGATGAACTTTCGCTTGGGGGTCGCAAAGTAACGGTAGGCGACGTCGATCGTTATGCCCTGTTCGCGCTCCGCTTTCAGGCCGTCGGTTAGCAGGGCAAGATTGACGTTTTCGTCCCCCCGCTGGCGACTCGTATTCTCGATTGCCTCGAGCTGATCCTCAAAAATCGTCTTCGTATCGAACATAAGGCGTCCGATCAGGGTGCTTTTGCCGTCGTCGACGCTCCCCGCCGTGGTGAAGCGGAGCAGGTCCATTTCCTCGAGATTCCTGGCGCTGATTGTTGAACTCATTGATGTTGCTCTTTAAGATTGTCCCGAATGTTCGGAGAATAATTTTCCGGATTCGAATATCCCGGTACCGGATTTATCGCTGTTTCCGAAATATCCAATCCCAAACCCGGATATGTCACCGGTCTTAGAAGTATCCTTGTTTTTTCCGGTCCTCCATCGCCGTTTCCGAGCGCCGGTCGTCGGAACGCCCGCCCCGTTCCGTAATCCGCGCCGCAGCGACCTCGGCAGTAATGTCCTCCACGGATTCCGCAACCGACTCCACCGCGCCCGTACACGTCATGTCGCCCACCGTGCGGAACCGAACCCGGCGAGTCTCGACCTTCTCTTTCTCCCCGACCGTGATGTACGGCGACTCCGCAAGAAGTGCGCCGTTGCGGCAGACCACTTTCCGGTCATGCGAGAAATAGATACTCGGAAGGTCGAGCTTCTCGCGCGCGATGTATTGCCACACGTCCATCTCCGTCCAATTGCTCAATGGAAATATGCGAAAGTGTTCGCCGAAACTTTTCTTCCCGTTAAAAAGGTTCCACAACTCCGGACGCTGGTTCTTCGGATCCCAGTGGCCGAACTCGTCGCGATGCGAGAAAAAGCGCTCTTTCGCACGGGCTTTTTCCTCGTCGCGCCGGGCCCCGCCGATCGCCGCGTCGAAGCCGAACTCCTCAATCGCATCCAGAAGCGTTACCGTCTGCAGCGCGTTCCGGCTCGCGTTCGGTCCCTTTTCCTCCGCGACCCGCCCCTTGTCTATCGAATCCTGAACCGTGCGCACGATCAGGCGTTCGCCGATCTTCTTCACCAGGGCGTCCCGGAATTCAATCGTCTCGGGGAAATTGTGCCCGGTGTCGATGTGCAGCAGCGGAAATGGAAATCGCGCCGGATGAAAGGCTTTTTGCGCGAGCCGGACCATTACGATCGAGTCCTTGCCGCCTGAAAACATCAAGGCCGGGCGTTCGAACTGCGCGGCCACCTCGCGCATGATGAAAATCGCCTCCGACTCCAGTTGCTGCAGATGAGTTAAGTTATACGACGTCATAAATCACAAATCATCAAAACCCGTCCATGCCCGTCAGGCCGGCGGGCGTATCTTCGAAAGGATAAACCGATACACTTCGTCAAGATTCTCCTCAACCTTTTTCCGCTCCGTATCCACCGTGAGGTCGGGATTCTCCGGCTCCTCAAAGGAAGAATCCCTCCCCGTAAACTCAGGAAGCTCGCCCGCCTTCGATTTCGCATAAAGTCCCTTCACGTCCCGTTCGGCGCATTTTTCAAACGAACACCGCACGTAAACCTCGATGAGATCCTCTCCGAGAATCTCGCGGGTCGCCTCGCGGTAACTGCGAAGTGGCGTGATAAAGGAGTTGATCACAATCGTCCCCGCCTGGACAAACAGCCTGGATACCTCGCCGATGCGGCGAATGTTCTCGGCGCGGTCTTCATCCGAAAACCCAAGGTTTTTATTCAATCCGCTCCGGACGTTGTCTCCGTCCAGCAACGCGGTAAAAAACCCTTCCGCATGGAGCCTGCGCTCCAGCGCATTCGCCAGGGTGCTTTTTCCCGATCCCGACAGACCGTAGAACCATATCACCCGTGCGCGCTGACCCGTGCGAGCCTCCTTTTGCTCGCGCGTAAGCACCTGATCGAAAATCGGATGTATATTACTTGAGTTTTTCACCTTAAATACTACAGATTAAAGCCCGCTTCCCGGAACGCAAGTCTTTTTTCCCCTTCAAACGTCTTCTTCTCCTCCCCCTGACTCACTCATCAACAACTCAAACACCGGGCCCGGCTCCAACCGATCCAGATTCCCTTCCGGCGCCCGAATAACAAAATTCGTAGGCGCGGCCGGTGGATACGGCCCGTAGCGGGAAGGATCGGTCGGACCGAAGAGCCCCACGGTTCGCTTGCGCATGGCTGCGGCGAGATGCATCGGACCGCTGTCGTTCGCCACGGTCCAGCTCGACGCCTCAATCCAGGGAATGAGTTCCGGAAGGGTCGTTTGACCAGCGAGATTGAGAAAACGCTCGCCGGCAAGCGATGTCGCCACCCGCTCACTCCCCAGCCAGACCACCGGCGTTTCCGGGCACTTTTCGAGAAATCGTTCCGTGAGAGCGGCAAATCCCGGCCAGACCTTTTCCGCCCGGCGGCTCCCCGGAAACAGCAGAATGGGCGCGCCGTGCCTCTCAACAAAATCTTTCCAATCCTCACGTATCGAAATTCGGCGGAATGCCAGCGGCCCGCTCTCGCGTTTCTCAAGCCCCAGCAACGGAATGAATTCCATGAGGATGTCCACAGCATGCGAAGCCCGCCCGTTCGGCGGCAGCGCCGCCGTCTTCGTGTAAGCAAAGCCCGCCCACTCACGGGCGTCGCTGCGTCCGAATTTCTTCCTGCTTCGCGCAAAGACCGTTAACAATCCGGTCCGGGCAAGGCCCTGCAAATCCAGAACCGCCTCGTAATCGTCTTCCCGAACCTTGCCGAGCAATCGCCGGAATCCGCCCAGACCGCCCCGGCGCTCGAAAACCAATGTTCGGTCGATCACGGTGCTGGCCTCCACGAGGGGCGCAAAGACTTCCCGCGCCACCCAGGTAATCCGGCAGTCAATCTGTTCCCGGATCGCCGCCGCCAACTGGAGGCCGTGAACGATGTCTCCGAGCGAAGATGGCTTGATGATCAGCAGCTTGGTCATGGACTGACCCGTTATCAGGCTTTTCGAAACCCGATTCAATCAATTATCATGCGAGCCGCGGGCCTTCCCGCATTCCATGTTGCCTTGATTTATGAATTGCATGAGAACAAGATAATAATGCCGGACTCTTCTGCTGCGATGTTTGCTTCCGTTTCCGCCGTGACATTCGACGCCGGCGGGACCCTCGTCGTTCCGGATCCGAGCGTCAGCGCGATTTACTCCGAGGTCTTCAGCCAACACGGCATTGCCTCCGATCCCGTGTCGGTCGAAATTGCGTTTCGGCGCGCGTGGAGGAAATTCGGTATCGAAGGTCGCGGTCCGACCAACGAGGCGCGCGAAATCACAAAGTGGCGCAGGATCGTTGCGGCGACGCTTGAAGGATTGGACCCGCCGGACGATTTCGACGCGCTATTCGACGATCTTTGGCAAACCTTTTCCGAACCGCGCCGGTGGCGTGTTCGGGAGGGCGGCGTCGAGGTTCTTTCGCATCTGAACGCCCGAGGAATCCGCCTTGCCGTTCTTTCGAATTGGGACAGCCGCCTGCGTCCCTTGTTGAACGGTCTCGGGCTGGCAGAGTACTTCGAAGCGTTTTTCATCTCTTCGGAGATCGGATGGGAGAAACCGCATCCTCGGATTTTCCAAGTCGCCGCCGCGCATTTCGGACTCCCGGCCTCCGGGATTCTGCATGTCGGTGACAGTATCGAGGAAGATTTCGAAGGCGCCAGGACGGCCGGATGGAACGCGGTCCTGATTGACGCCGAAAACGTGGAGCATCTTTCCAACGCGCCGTTGCGGGACGGTCTTCCCAAAATCACCGGCCTTCGCAAGCTCCCGGACTTGATTTGGTCCGGGATGGAAACCCGGCCTCCCCCGCAATAATGCGTCGGGAATAAAACGAGGGATACCGCCTTCCGCCTCAGAGTCCGAATATCTTCAATACACCGTTCCAGAAACCGGACCAGATCCGTTTGATGCCGTGCTCCTTAGAACGATCGGCGATTTCCTGACAGACAAACGCCCCGGTTCCGGAGAACAGGTCGTCGAAAAGCGGATTCTTTCCCCGGAAAAACGACCAGAACGTCTCGGCCCGGATCGAATGATACCGCAACTGCGGCGTGAACCCGATCGTGGCAGTCTGGTTGGTGCGGCGCGCGCGCTTTTCCTCACGGTTCACGTTATCCAGTTTTTCAATACGCACGCCCCGTTTTCCGCAGACCACAAGCCGGCAGGGACCGCAAAATTCGAAGTAACGAAACCGCAACGTGATCCACGCATGAAGAGAAAACAGTCGCCAGTGCCGCCGAATCTCTCCCGGTTTTCCCCGTCCTCCCTCCGGAAGGATCACACCCGCAAGGAATCGCGGACGGAGCACAAGCGATCCCCCAGCCGGAACGTCGATCAGGGCAAGCTCGGTCATCGGCTCTTCACGGGCCGACAGCGTGACACTGAACGCCTCGGTCTCACTCTCGTTGAGCATCCGAATCAACTCGACCAACCCGCAAGCCAGACAGCTCAACGGCACGCGCCAATTGAAAACAAATTTCGTCCGGCGCCGAACCCCTTCGTCCGACGCCTGCAGAAATTTTTCCTTGATCAACAATGTTTCTCCCGGCTGCAGGTCCACGCGAACGGACACACTGCTCGGCGTTGCCTCAACCGGCGGCAATGAATTCCTGGACAGCACGATGGGCGGCGTCAGCCGAAGAAGCGGCGCCCAGAGGAAAAACAGCGAGGATTTGAAAATCCACGGACCCGCGACAAGGGCGGCGATGCCCGCAACGACCGGCAGTCGCACCGTCTCCCATGACTTCGCCGCGTAATGCACTATATCCGGTTCGTGGTGATCGAGTTCCGACCGTTCCGCTCGCACTGTCAGAATGCTCCGCTGGGTGGACTCGACTTCTTCAGCCAGACTTTCCCGGCTTTCCTCCAATTCGCGTAATCGTCGCTCGGCTTCCTGTTTCCTCCGCTCCGTCGCCCTCAGTTCCTCCTCGCGCCGCTCACGTTCCTCCCTGCTCACAAAAAGCCGCTCCCAGAATCCCGCCGCCGTGCGGAGATTGTGGGCGAGTCGCTGCGCTTCGTTCAACTGCATCTGGGCGTCGGTCAACTCGCGCCGCACATCCGAAAGCCTGTCCTCCAACTCCTGCCGAGCCGCCAAAAGGCGCTGCTCCTCCTCCATGAACCGTTCGATCGCCAAGTGGCGATCAACATCCAACCGGGCGTTGTCCTGGTAATAAAACCATGCCCCGACCGCCGCGATCACCGCGATCACCGCCACACACAATGGCAGCACGTAGTACACCAACCAACCGAATACCTTGCTGAACAGGATCCACACGGCTAATCAATACTCCCCGATTTCCGGGCGTTTCATAATCATGCGGAAACTTACCAGACGATTCGTTTGTTTGACAGTATTTTATCCGAACACAAACCCGGAGAAATACAAAATGTCCAGGGCGTCTCTCCCGTGCGGCGACTCAAAAGGCGGCGTACGGATCGACCCGTAGCCTGTCCGCCGGCGAGCTCGAAAGGTGCTCCCGCCGGTACATGGAAGAGATAATTCCGTTTACAGGCCCTCAAATCGACATCAGGGCGCCGGCCGTTCGAGGCGGAACCAACTCCAGGCGAGAAGGGCGGCAATCCACAGGGCTGCGAGCAGAAAGCTCCAGGGGATAAGTTTGCTCATCCAGAAGCCGACAACCGCCGCGTCGCCCGGTACCGCGAAGGGGATCTCTTCGAGTTGAAAGAGGACGGCGACACGGATCGCATCGACAGGGTTGAGAAGAAGTATCGTCAGCCACAGGACCGGAAGCTCGCGGAACAAGGGAAGTCGTGATGCGGCAAAGGCAAGAATATCGAACCCGATAAGAAGGAAAAGCCATATAAGGACCGCGTAGATGAGGCCCCTGACCCGTTCTTCCGTTGAGAATCCAACGGCCAGGCCCAACACGAGAAATACGGCGCCGAGAGCCGCGCTCTGCGCCCACAGCCCCGCCAGAAGCAAGGGCGACGCGCCTGCGAAGAGGGCGGGGATGAATACAAGCGCAAGAATGACGCCACTGGAGAAAATCAGCGAGGCGGCCTTTCCGCCCGCCCAGGCGAGGCGTGAGATCGGTTGACTCAAGAGCAACGCCTGTTCCTCCAGTTCCCCATGGGCCGAACTGACGCCTATCAGGACACAGAAAAGCGGAATCAGGTAAAGAATCACCTGCAACTGCAAGTAGGGAATCGAGCCTGCGGAGGGCGCCAAGAAAGCGATCCCTGTTCCGAACAGCAGGCTGAGAGCGGTGAACCCGTGCAGGAACCGGTTGCGAATACAGGTCCGAAACTCCCTGCGGAAAAACGCATCGAACGTGGAAAGCCTGCGGTTCATGGCACGGTATCCGGAGGGGGGCCGGCAGGCGCTGACCGGTTTTCATGGGGAACGATGCGGCCGTCGCGGCATAAAACCACCCGGTCGGCGTCGATGCGCCACTCCTCGAGGAAATGGGTGGCGACAAGGACCGCTTTCCCCCTGGACGCCTCCTCTCTCAAAAGGCTTTGCAGGCGGTCGCGCCAATCGGGGTCTAGGCTGGCCACGGGTTCGTCGGCGAGGAGGACCGGGGCGTCCGGGAGAAACAGCACGGCGAGAGCCAGCCGTTGCACCATCCCGCCGGACAGTTCGCCAACAAGTTTGCGAGCGATCTCATCGAGGCCAAAGGTTTCCATCAACGATGCGATCCGGGAATTGGATACGCCCCGGAGTCCCGCATAGAATTCAAGAGTCCGCTCGGGTGTCATGGCAGGGTGAAACGAAGCCCCCTGCGGAAGGTAGGCGATCCGGTTTTGGGCGAGGCGCCCGCGGCGCGCATCGACACCGTCGATCGCAAAACGATCGACCGAGGTCGGCCGGGCCAGTCCGGCCAGAATCTTGAGGGTGGTCGATTTCCCCGCTCCATTGTCTCCCACCAGAAAAGTGAGTTCGTTGCCGGAGACGGACAAATCCACATCCCTCAGCACGACCGTCCGCCCGTAACTTTTGTACAGCTTCCGGATCTCGATCATCGGGCGCTGCTGGTTTCGAGCGCGGAGGGATCGGGGTCGCGCGGCGACGAGGCGACGGGCCGGGAGTCGGTGATATAGTGCGTGCCCGGAACGGGCGCCCGTTGAAGGGCGAACCGGAGGGCTTTCATCCCGGGGCTTTCCGAAAGAAAAGCGATGAACGGGAACGCCTCACGCGACGGCCCGAAAAGATCGACCTCGCGGTGGGGAAGCTCGCTGACCCCGTCGCCATTAATGTCGAGCGTCGGGGAATCCAGCCACCGGTTCCCGGTTTCGTTTTCCTGCCACTCGTTGCGATTGTCGCGCCCGGAAAGGTCGATATTGTGGAGATTGTGGCCGATCCTGTTTCGCGTAAACAGGTTGCCCGTGGAACTGGAAGTGAGCCTGAGCCCGATGTAGTTGCGGGTAAAATCGTTTCGGCGCGCAGTGTTTACATGACTGTTCTGCATGTAGTACCCGACGCGATTATGTTCCATGCGATTGCTCTCGACCGTGGATCGGTCGACGTTGTGAAGGAGGAGCCCGTATGCCCGCGACCCGCGGTTGTCGACGAAATCGTTGTCCCTCAACACGACCTCCTTGGAAAACATCAGGGCCGCGCCCGCGACATTCCGGGTGAAAATATTGCGGGCAAGGTAATTGCTATCCGAATACATGTAGTGGAGCCCGTAACGCGCGTTGTATATCGTATTGCCCTCCACCGTGCTCTGCCGCGTGAATGAGAAATAGATGCCATCGCGCACACCGGAAATCTCGTTGCCGATGACGATGTTGTCGCTGGAGTTCCAGAAATGAACCCCGTTGCCGCGACGATCCTGGGAAACCGCGCAGAGGTCGCCGGAAGAGGCAGAAGCGGGCGCCGCGCCGCCCAGATCGGCAGCCACGGTTTCCTCGACTCCGCGTATCCGGTTATGCGCGACGCGAACCTCGTCAACTCCGCGTATATAGACCCCGTGCAGGGAATCTGCGATGTCGTTTTCGAGGATGCGCGCCCCGCGCGCCGCGATGTGAACCGCGGCGTGGTCGGCGGACAGGTTGAGGCCGGAACCGGTGATGTGAAACCCCTGCAAAGTGACGTCATCAGCGCGAATGGAAACGGTGTGGCCGGAGCGGTCGCCCTCAATGTGCGGCCGATTGATACCGGTGAGGGTGACGGAACGGTCGATAACAATTCCGCCCGGGTGGATCCCGCCGTCGACGATAATCTCGTCGCCTGGCGACGCCTGTTCGATGCGTTCCTGGAGGGACAATTCTCCGGCAGAAGAGGAAACGGCCAGCAGGCACGCGACGATGATCGCGGCGGGAAGGCGGCTGTCGTTGTTGAATCTCTTGTTCACGTTATACGAAGGAATCAAATCGGCTCAAATGTCCAACCGGTGGACCCGTTTCAGCGGGTTTCATAGGGATCGATCGGTTTTTCCCGGAGCGAAAGGATCGCCGCAACCACGAGAAGCGCGCCGAAAGCGATCAGGAAGTAACTCCCGGTGTCGGGATAGCTGTACTGGGTGAAGTTGGCGATCCGGTTGGTTCCAAACAGAACGGGCGTGAACGGCTCGATGGTCATCGGCGCCCTCGGGTCGAGATTTTGCCCGTAGGTATAGAGCCGGTAGTAAAAGTTGCCCATCGAAAAGAGCCCGAAGTAGGCAAAGAGCACGAACAGATCGACCACATTGCCCATGCGCCCGAAGACCACAGCGCGCAGGCAGAGCAGGATGAAGATGCCGAAAGCGAACGGGATCCAGGTCATCTCAACAAAATCGGCTTCACGGATCGGCTGCATGCCGATGTAGTGATTGAGCAGATTGATCTCGTCGAGGTGCTGGCCGTCGTTTCCGGCCTGGAGCTGATAGGCATAGATGTAGAGTTCCAGGCCGTCGCGGTACTGCGGCGCCACAAGACGGATTTCCCAGAGCGGAAAAAGGAAGGATGCACCGATGCAGGCCGCGGCCGCGATCAGGCAAAGACGCGACCATAGGTTGAGCGGCTTCCTGAGAAAGATCTCCTGTTTCTTAAGAAATGTTTGCAAGGCGGATTCCTTGTTTTTTCCACAATTCGCCGGAAATCCGTCGGGCTTGGTCCCGTCGCATGTTTCGTGATTCCGGAATCGCTGGCTTTTGTGGTTGAATGATGGTCTTGAACACCGCAAAGGCGGGAAGGGCGTGGAGAAACGACCTGAATGCTCCAGCTCTCCTCTGCGATCTTCCCTTCTCTGCGGTGCTATCCCCGGCCCCCGGCTCCGCACGGGCGGAACCGGAAGGACCGCTGCTATTCGGAGTTCTCCGCCGGACGTACTGAAAGGTACCCCTGCATTTCCTGGTGGAGGGCGGAGCAGAAGACCGTGCAGTAAAACGGGAAAACCCCGGGCCGGTCCATCTCGACGACGTAGGTCTTTGTCTCGCCCGGATCGATGTTGCCGCTGATGTCCATTTCCCCTATCCCGAACCCGTGGGTCAGCCCGGGAGTCTGCTCGGTATTGGTGATGTGGAAGGTGACGGTGTCGCCGACTTGCACGTCAACAATGTCGGGCACGAACCGGCTGCGAATGGAGATCATCTTCACCTCCACCGAATCTCCGTTGCGAACGATTTCGGCGTCATCGAAGCTCCAGATGGCATGTGGGTGAGTGTTTTCGGCCCGTGGATACACTTCAATGGGATCGATCTTGTCCGCCCGAAGAATCTGGGCAAAGTGCGGTTCCTTATCGGTGAATGCCTCTTTGACCATGCGCATTTCCTCGCCCCGTATATCGATGAGCTGGCTGGTTTCGGGAATGCCCGGGCCGACCTTGAGATGGCGCCCGACCGCGTGCTTGTTCATCGCGACCAGCCAGTCACCGTAGGGTTCCCTCGTGTCACTGCCTCCGGCGACCAGATGCCCGATGTTGTAATGGACGTCGATCTTGTCGATCACCACGCTTTCGAGGTCGGCCTTTTCCTCGTCGGTCCAGGGCGGGAGCCGCCATTTGGCGACCTGGGAATCGATAAACATCGAAGTGTACGCGTTTCCCTGTCCGTCAAACTGCGTGTGAAGCGGACCGAGTCCGACGGGGACCTGTCCTTCTGCAACGCTGTCGAAGGTGAGGACTGGAACGCCCCGTTTCTCATCCTCGAAATCCTCCGCCTCGATCGCCGCCTCGATCTTCTCGAAGCTGAAAACGGTCGCGGTGGGATCCAGCTTGCCGCCGGCAACAATCCATTGGCCGGAGGGATCGGTGTCCATCCCGTGGGGAGACTTGGGAATCGGAATAAAGTACATGACGCCCGGGACCTCCGCGGGATCGATCACCGGCACGCCGTCGATCTCCGTGTAGTTGCCGTCGGCGA
This sequence comes from Opitutales bacterium, assembly GCA_007130045.1. GTDB lineage: Bacteria > Verrucomicrobiota > Verrucomicrobiia > Opitutales > T3Sed10-336 > PXDC01. Next base: position 88,888 of record SLTG01000008.1, on the reverse strand, counting down.
TGGCCTGTTCCGCCGCCCGCCAGTTGACGGCGGCGCCGAGGTCTCGGTCGAGCTGGCTGGCGTTCGCCTCGAGCATGGTATGGGCCATCTCGGTATTGTAGGACGTAAAGAACGCCCATCCGCTGCTCGGACCTTTGCCCGTGGACGAAAGATCCCAGTTGAATGGAGGGGTCAGGACCTGCCAGCCCACGCTCATTTCACCGTTCTCTTGGCCGACCTGGACACCGGTAATCACGCCATTGAATCTCTCCTCGTACTCCTCGGGGTGGGCGTATTCCCCCCGGGGGATCGGCGCCGAGAAACGCGTGCCCCCCATAATGTACTCGGTGTTTTCCGTGACAAATGAGGAACCGTGGTTGCCGCTGGTGTTGGGAATGGGGCCGAGGATCTCTTTGACCTTGAAATCGCGCAAATCGATCCGGGCGATCCGGTTGTGGGCGTTGTCGTTGACGAAGAGCCAGCGTCCGTCATAAATCCCGTCCGTCTTGGACAGAGCCGGGTGATGAATATCGCCCCAGGTGTAGTCGCCGAGCAGTTCCTTCGTGACTTCGTCGTATCCGTAGCCTTTGCCCGGGTACTTCGTGAAGACCGGAATCGTCACGATGTGGCGCATGGACGGGATGCCGGCCACAAAAACATTGCCGGAATGGCCTCCGGAATAGAACAGGTAGTAATCGTCAAAATCGCCGGGGGCGACGTAGGATTGTTCGGCGGCGGACCGGCGGTCGAAGTCGCGGGCGATTTCGTCAGGCGCGCAGGCGCCGAGAATGGGGATCACCGCAACAAGCGGGACCCATTGCAGGTATCGTGTGGTTCTTTTGGATTTCATAGCGTCGTCCTGTCTTGGTTTTTCAGCGTCGTTTCGAAATTCGGCGCGCGGCTTTGACGACCCACGCATACGAGGACAGGGGTTGAAGAAATACTCCCGGTGAATAACCCTGTTTCTCTTGACGAATATGGCGATTGAGATGATTTTCAGTTTCGCGCGGCCGTGCTTTGAAGCGAAAACACTCCGTCACGATCGGCCCGAAACACTCGCTCTCCGGCGCAAACTCTGGGTATCCTCTTTGATCGCGGTTCTTGTTGAAACATTATGAATTATAAGGAAGGATCGAATCGTCTCAAGGTCTTTTGTCCGTCTCCGGCAGGTTTAAACGATTCATTAATGAAAGGATGTTGTAAAACAGCGCTTTTGCTAATTGCCGTGATTGCTCTCGCGTCAACCCTCGGTTGCGCGGAATCGCCGCATGAAGCGGCGGGAGAATCGGTTGCGGAGAACAGCGAGCAGGTTTTCGAGGTCGCGGGAAGAGTGCGAGGGATCTCCGGCGACCGGGAAACGATCACGATCGAGCACGAAGAGATTCCCGGGTTTATGCCCGCTATGACCATGCCGTTCTATCTCGCCGAACCCGGACTCGCGGAAGGTCTCCAGCCCGGCGATGCCGTGGGCTTTCGCTACGTGGTGAAGGAACGGGAGTCGTATATCGACCGGATCGAGGTGGTGGACGACGACTCGGTGCCGGCCTCACCGGCGGGTCCAAGCGCTCGAAGACCGGCGGACCCACGCGTTCCACGGCTTGAGGAAGGCGATCTCGTTCCCGATTTCCGCCTGATCAACCAGGAGAACGAGCCGTTTTACTTTCATGAATTCGAAGGCCGCGCCATTGTCATGACATTTATCTTTACCCGGTGCCCGGTCCCGGACTTTTGTCCGCTTATGTCCCGGCACTTTCAAACGATCCAGGAGCGGGTCGCCGGGCACCCGGACCTCCATGGCAACATTCAGTTGGTGAGCGTGACAATCGACCCGGAGTACGACACGCCCGAAGTGCTTAGGGACTATGCGGCCCGTTACACCGACAACACGGACAACTGGACTTTCGCCACCGGCGGACGTGACCGGATCGACGAGCTTACCACGCGGTTTTCCGTCTATATTGAAGCTGACGCGGAATCCGCGAATATCGACCACGCCCTGGCCACGCTCCTGATCGGCCCGGATGGCCGGCTGGAAAAAATCTGGCGAGGGAACACCTGGTCGGCCGATGATGTCATCGGAGAAGCGGAAAGCCTCCTGCAGGAACAATAAAACCCTATATTAACGAAGAGTAATCGATTTTATGGATACACTAAACCCAATCAAACTCCTCACTCTCATCGCGATGGGAGCGATCCTGTCCGCTTGCGGACGGGAGGCACCGGTCGCGCCGGAACAAGACGAAGCTGCCGCCCCCGAAACACCTGAAGTGGAACCGCTTGCCGAGGGCGAAGAAGGCTTTTCGATCGAGATCGGCGGCGATGACAACATGCGTTTCGACGTGACCGAGTTCACCGTGGAGCCCGGCCAGCACGTCACCATAACCTTCAACAACGTCGGCACGATGCCGAAAGCGTCAATGGGTCACAACCTGGTGGTGCTCAGGATGGGTGTGGACAAACTTGAATTTGCTCGCGACGCGCAACGGCACATTCGAAACGAGTACGTTGCACCCGAACGCGAAGGGGATGTTATCGCTTCCACTCGGGTCCTCGGACCTGGAGAAAGTGCAACGCTCGTATTTCGCGCTCCCGAGGAACCCGGGGATTACGACTACGTTTGTTCCTTTCCGGGACACACCGAGGCCGGCATGGTCGGCATCATGACCGTCGAGTAAAGCGCTTATTGCCGCCCGGCGGTCTGATCTTTGAAACCCCGCGCCTATCGCGCGGGGTTTTGACTCCCGGCGCGACTCTCCCCATCGGAAGCCTCCCCGCCTGTCCGGACCTTCGATTCGGTCACGGCGATCCCGCCAGCCGGCCAACCCCGGCTTGCGCACCCCTTTTTCGGTCGATGTCGGAAGTTTCTCAGAACAAGAAATTTAGATTGACATTTCATTGCGCCCAACCCTTACTCGGGCGAGTCAAACGAATACATTTGAGCTCGTTTGGCCATTGCTGGAAACGTCGAATCAAACAAGCAATCACCTATTCGAAAAATGAAAAAATTACTTCTTACCGCCTCATCGCTTCTCTTGATCACTCATCTTGCTCTGGCGGATCGCCCGTTTCAGGCGGCGCTCACGCCGGATATAGCGATCGTCCCAAGAGGCGAGACCGTCCGCGGATTGTCCCTGAATATCTGGGGTGAAAACCAAGTCAACGGCGTGAGCCTGGGCTTTGTCAACGGTCATGTTGGCGAGAGCAGCGGGTTTAGCTGGTCGTATATCGGCACCTATGCGGAAGACTACCGCGGCGTCATCTGGGGCGGCTTTTTCGCCCACACCACGGGAGAGGTTGTAGGATGGCAGCAGGGAATGGTGAACATCTCCAGGGGCTCGCTCACCGGACTGCAGTCGGGCCTCGTTAACTGGGGCGAAGAGGTAAAGGGCGTACAACTGGGTCTCGTCAACTACACAAAAAACCTTCACGGCGTACAGGTCGGTCTTGCAAACGTGGCGACAAATAACGCATGGTTCACCGACCTTCCACGCGATCTGGCCCCCGGCTTTCCGTTTGTGAACTGGTCCTTCTGATACAGCCGGGTTCGAGAAAGCATCAGTAATTTCCAAACAAGAAAGGCGTCCCCATGGGGCGCCTTTCTTGTTGCTTATTCTCTCGGGCGGATCGCTCCTGCTCTGGCAGGCTCATCGAAACGCTCTCGACGCCCGGCGTAAGAGCGGATTTGTTTCCAACGTGTCCGACGAATTTGAATTTGCTTTATATCAGCAACTTATCAATTCCAATCTCAATAGCTTCCGTCTAACATTTCCGGAGTATCCTTAAGTAACTTGCCTGTAGTTTCTTATGAATCCCATCGGTGCTCAGGGGGGGACTCGAACCCCCACACCTCGCGGCACATGAACCTGAATCATGCGTGTCTACCAATTCCACCACCTGAGCATTTTGCGAAGATGACCGGATCCTGTTCGGAACGGAGCTTCGCGCCTAAACATAACCTCTATAAGATCCGAACGCGCCCGCGCAAGTCCAGAACCAAAATAATCCGAACGATTACCGCTCCTTCGCCTCCTCCCGCGACAGGTATGGAGCGATGTCGGGGATATCGCGGGCGCGCTTGCCGGACGGGAGGCGATCGAGGTAGGGATCAATCTTTTCCTCCTGGTCCGCGACGTCTTCCTCTCCAAGGTCGATTTCAAGATCAACATTATCGTCAAAAAGCTGCGACATCCGCCGTGGAAGCGGATCCAGAACCAGCGTCGGATTCTTTACCCTACCCTTCTTGACGATTTCGAAGATACACGGATAGAACGCCTTCCGATATCGGTCCTGGAAGGCCTTGATCCATTTCTCCGAAATCCCTTCGCGTCGATTCAGCAAGACGTAATCGGAAAAGTGGATGCATGCGTCGTACCATTTCTTTAGATCGGGATTATCATGTGCGAGCCCGCAATGCACGACCGTGATGATCCTTGCCAGCTCCAAATCGTGTTCCTGCGACCAGTGGTAAAACGCCTCCATCTGGTCGACCGGGTTCCGGCGGCCGTCCGCGACGAAGAAGAAATGCGTCGTCCCCTCCGGAACCTCGGCGGATATTTCTCCTCCCTCTCCCCTCCAGCTTGCCAGGATGAACGAATCCGGGTTCGTGCCAAACGCAACCCCCGCCTTATCCGACTCTTCTTCCGACACGCAGACTACAACCCTGTCGGTCGGCGAAAGCGCGCTTAAGAGGTCGATCAGCACTTCACCTCTTCCGGAGCCGGCGGATCCCATAAGAACGTATGCGAATGCGTTATTCATAACACCCCATTATGCTTCCTGTTACGGAGGTTATTCAAGTCGCGATGATCGAAATGAGGGGATCAGGTTTTACTCGAACGAAAAGGTCCCGCACTGCGCCTGATGGCGCATCCAGTGATCGACCAGGACGAGCGAGGTCATCGCCTCGACGATCGGGACCGCGCGAGGAAGGACGCACGGATCGTGCCGGCCTTTTCCCTTCAGTTCGGCATCTTCGCCGCTCTCGGTCACGGTCTTCTGCGACATCATAATTGTCGCGGTCGGCTTGAACGCGGTCCGGAAGCGCAGTTCCTCCCCCGAAGAAATTCCGCCCAGCACCCCTCCGGCATTGTTGCTCGCCGTGCGAATTTCGCCTTCGCGTTTTTCGAACGGGTCGTTGTGCTCGGAACCCTTAAGAAAGGTCCCGGAAAAACCGCTTCCGATTTCAAATCCTTTCGTTGCCGGCAGCGAAAGCATCGCCTTCGCGAGGTCCGCTTCGAGGCGATCGAAAACCGGCGCGCCGAGCCCCGGCGGCAGACCCCGCACGCGGCATTCGATCACGCCGCCGACCGAATCCCCCTGCTTTCGGATTTCCTTGATGCGCTCGATCATGCGCTCCGCCGTCTCCCGGTCGGGGCAACGTACCGGAGTCGCGTCCACATCATCGATCCCGGGTAACTCCTCTCGTTCCGGCATTTCGATATCGTGTATCCGCCGGACAAATGCAGCGATTCGAATATCGGCAGCCAGCAGAAGAATCTTCCGGGCAATGGCACCGGCGGCGACTCTTCCGATGGTCTCACGAGCCGACGAACGTCCTCCGCCCTCCGGGTTCCGAAATCCGAATTTCCGCTGGTAGGTATAGTCGGCGTGCGAGGGGCGAAACTTTCTCCGCATCTCGTCGTATGCCTCGGGCCGGTGGTCCACGTTCGGCACCATCATGGAGATCGGCGTTCCGGTCGTCTTGCCCTGGTAAATTCCGGAAAGGATCGTCACCGAATCGGTTTCCTTGCGTTGGGTGACAATCGCGCTCTGTCCTGGCCGCCGGCGGTCCAGATCCACCTGAATCTCCTCTTCCGTTATAGGAAGACCGGGCGGACATCCGTCGAGCACCACCCCGACGCCGCCGCCGTGGCTTTCGCCCCAGGTCGTGATCGCGAAAAGTTGTCCGAAAGTGTTTCCCATCGAAATAAGAACCATTACGTTCGGCCAACGCCCGAGCAAGCGAAAAGCGGTGGAAACGGCAGGTTGCATCCCGCCTTGCGACTCGGCCGAGCCTGTCGAATGCCGGAACGAATCGCGAGCCCGTCATCGGAGCCCGATGGCACGTCATTGCACCGAATCGCCGTCACTCCCAAAGGCTTGCGGGATACTCGCCAGCGCGGACGCGCTCGGCAATGGACCTTACCACCCGTTGCTTGTCCTCCGGGTACGTCACTCCAAACCAATTTCCCCGGTCGGGCATAACCCGAAACGTCGCTTTCCCTTTGCGAATTGCGTCCTCCACGGGATCGGCGACGTAGAATTCGCTTCCGGTTTCCCCTCCCCGCTTGCCGAGGAATGTTTCGAACCGATCCTCAAATAAAGAAAAGATCCCCGGATCGAAACCCCAGCAGTTCATCGAAACCAGGGTATCGCCAGCCAAAGGAACCTTTCTGTTGCCTTCGGTCGCAACGGGATGCCCGTCCAGGTTTTCGATCGTTTCGACCTCCTTCACTCGCGCGAGGAAACCGTCTTCGGTCACCTCAATGACTCCGCGCGAAACGGCCCCGTGAGTGGACAACGTGCGGTCCAGCCTGTAGGCGATGAGCACGCACGGGAGTGGCCTGGAATCCTGAGTGACTCCGCCAAAAAACTCAACAAGCGCCCGGAATGCCCCGGCGCCGTAGAAATCATCGGCGTTGATTACCCCAAAAGGTACGGTGACGGTGTTCCGTGCGCTCCAGATCGCGTGCCCGGTCCCCCACGGCTTCGTCCGGCCTTCTGGCGGACGCTTGCCTCCCGGAAGGTCGTCCAGTTCCTGGTAGGCGTACGCCACGTCGATGTGCGGATCGAGGCGCCGCCCCACCTGCTCTTTAAAGAGACCGGCAAAGTCCTTCCGGATGACAAAAACCACCTTACCGAACCCCGCACGCACGGCATCGTACACCGAATAATCGAGCACGGTTTCTCCCGACGGACCCACTGGATCGATCTGCTTCAGGCCGCCGTAACGGCTGCCCATTCCCGCCGCGAGCACGACGAGTGCCGGTTTGTTATTCTTCTTGGTTTCAGCCATATTAATCTTATGAAATTCGCGGTTATTTGGCGGTTATCGGACTGATCGCATGAGATTGGATCAGGTTTCGGCGCCGAAAGCCGCAAGCCACGCAACCACGATCAACAGAAGCGTCGTAACGCCACAAGCCAGTTGCGCTTTGATTGAATGTACCCACGGGCTTGGTTTCCATGCAAAAGGAACCACCAGGACGATCCCGGCCAGAAATCCCCAGAGGTGCGCCAGGACATCGGTGCGCTCGCCGCCCGCGCCGAGGAAACCGAGAAGAATCAATCCGCCTCCCAGTGGAATCCAGATTCGCCTGGGCCAACGCCACCCGGATCCGCGGAATTCACGTATCAACTGGTAGCCCACGATTAATCCGAGAGCGCCGAAAACAGCCGTGGAGGCTCCGACCGACAAGTGCCCGCGCTCGCCGTGCGCCAATACGTTGACCGCGTTACCCAGCAGGCCGGCCAGAAGGATCAGAATCCATCCGAACCCGCTGCCGAGAACCCTTATCAGAAAGTAGGCAAACAACGCGCCGGCCGCAATGTTTCCCGCAAGATGGCCGATGTCGGAGTGGAGCGTCAGGGCCGTGGCCACGCGGTACCATTCACCGGCTTCGAGAATTCGCCCGGCATCGACTCGTCCCAGAGCGAACCATTGCTCGCGCGCCTCGACCGAACCGTGGGTGACGTAGAAGAACGCGCTCAAAATCAATACATACGCCCAGATCGACAGGGACGACACATCCAGCATGAGGTCCGTCTGCTCGACCGGCGGCCAGTAACGGCTTTCCCCGCGATAGCGTTCGATCTGTTCCCTGGCTTGTATTTCGTATTTGGAAGGAACATACAAGACGTAGTACCCGTCCTCCTCAAGCAGCCAGTAGGGCAGCTTCATGGACAGGATCACCAGCCCGTATTCGTTGGCGGTCTTCAGTCGCCGGAACCGCGCTATCGCCACCCGTCCATCCTGCTCCGGCGATGACTCCCGCTTTTCATCGTCCGGTGTCATAGCTCGTTCAGTCGAAGATTTCGTCGGGTGAAAAGAATCGTTCGATTTCCGACGCGGCGGTTTCGGGGCCGTCGGAAGCGTGCACCATATTCCTCATCTTGTCGGTCCCGAGATCGCCTCGAATCGTCCCCGGATCCGCTTCCCGCGAATCGGTCGGACCGAGAATCTCCCTCACCTTTTCGATGACGCTGTCTCCCCTGAGAATCATGGCGATTACCGGCCGCGAAGCCATAAAGGTTTCAATCTCGGGATAAAACGGTTTGTCGGCCACGTGGGCGTAATGCTCTTTGAGGACCCGCGGGGCAAGCGACAACATTTTACATGCTACGATCTGAAAGCCGGCGTTTTCAAACCGTTTGATCACGGTTCCCGCCTGTCGCTTTTCCATGCAGTCCGGTTTCAGAATGATGAGGGATCTTTCCATACGGCCGTTATTAGCAGCGAGCTTTGGCGACAAAGTCTACACAAAAATATCCCCGGCTTCCTGCTTGTATGCGCAGGGTATTGGAGTAGTATCCGGTTGTCTGTATGGACGAACGAACCGCGGAATTCTGGATCGATTGGCTGAAACTGGAAAGGCATCCGGAGGGAGGCTACTACCGCCGGGCTTATCAGTCCGAAGAATACGTGCCCGAGGAATGCCTGCCGGAACGATTCAGCGGGTCGCGACTCCTTTCGACATCAATCCATTACCTGTTAAAGCGGGAATGCGTTTCGCGTCTGCACCGGATCCGATCGGACGAACTGTGGCATTTTTACGCAGGCGGTTCGACGGTCGTGCACGTCCTTTCGCAGGATGGTGTGCGGACGAATTTGCTTCTTGGCCCCGATCCTCGCCAGGGCCATCGCTTCCAGGCGGTGGTTCCACACGGGTCCTGGTTTGCCGCGGAAGTGATTGACGGCCCGTACGCCCTGTTCGGATGCACGGTCTCGCCCGGTTTTGAGTTCGAAGACCTCGAACTCGCGGAGCGCTCCCGCCTGACGGCCCTCTACCCGCGGCATCGTTCCCTGATCGAACGTTTCACGTAAAAAGCCCCGTTCAAAATTCCCAACATCGACTTCGTTCCCGCGGATGGGTTAACCGCTGGTCTTCGGTAGCAGCCTGGTCGGCCATGCCCGACAGGCTTCCAGACTCGAGCGTCAGGCCCGTCGTGCAGGTCCGTTGCAGGCGAAAATCGAGGCCCCTTATCACTCGAGAGGTGATATCCCTTATCCGCATTTTGAAACGCCGGAGTGCACTTCCCCCTTTTCACGGGCCGGTTAAACCCGGTATGAATGAGGCCCGAAATCGGCCTCATAGAACGGTGCAATCATTTCACCGGGAGGAACGATTTTATCCACCGCAGCCAGTTCCTCGGCGGTCCACCCCACACCCAGAGCCTTCAGGTTGTCCTCCAGTTGTTCCATCGTCCGGGGACCGATGATGGAGCTGGTGATTCCCTCGGTCTGGAGGGTCCAGGACAGGGCGAACTGAGAGAGAGACACCCCCTTCGCCTCAGCCAGCGGACGAAGCTGATCCACCGTCCCCAAAGAGGCTTCGTTCAACCGCCTGATTTGTACCTGATTAACCTTTCCCGCATAACGACTCCCCTCGGGAGCGGCACCACCGGATTGGTATTTTCCGGTCAATATGCCTCCCGCAAGGGGACTCCATGGAATCAGGGCATACCCATAGGTGCGGCCCATCGGGATCAATTCCCTCTCTATCCTGCGGTCCAAAATGTTGTAGGGCGGCTGTTCGCAGACAAACCGATTCAACCCCTTGCGTTCAGATACCCAGAGTGACTCCATGCACTGCCAGGCGGCAAAGGTGCTCGTTCCCGCATAGCGGACCTTCCCCGCGCGGATAAGATCGTCGAGGGCGCCCAATGTTTCGTCAATCGGGGTGTCGGAACTCGGACGGTGAATCTGGTAGAGGTCAATCCAGTCGGTCTGAAGACGACGCAGACTCGCCTCACACTGTTCGATGATGTGGCGACGACTATTACCCATGGCATTCGGATCATCGTCCGCCATTCTCGCATACACCTTGGTCGCCAAAACGACGCCGCCCCTCTTCCCGCTGCGCTTGAGTGCCTCTCCGGTGAACTCCTCGCTCTTTCCCCGGGAATACATATTGGCCGTATCAACAAAATTGATACCTTCATCCAGCGCCCGGTCAATGATGGAACAGCTCTCTTCGAGTTCAGTCTTTCCTCCGAAATTCATACACCCCAGACACAAGGGACTGACCTTCACTCCGGTTCTTCCAAAATTGCGGTATTCCATAACTCGCAATCTCCGAACAATTCCCCGAACGGAGCAAGGAAAATCCCCATTCCGCAGGCCGAAATAAGCCATGTGTCTCCTGGACTGCGCTCTTGAGCGCCGGATCCGCGGCCAATTTCCGGCCGGAAGTTCCCGCAGGAGATTGTCCGACGCTTCCGGATTGGCTTTGCCGCGGGTCGCCTTCTTATCTTATTCTAAAGAAATCAGCTTCCTCAGGAAAATTCGCGGATGCCCGAAGATTGATTCCCGAAACGCCATCGAGTTGGTTTTACGCGTTTACGAGATGCTGTGAGTTTGTTATAAAGGGAGTTTCGCATGACTACGAAATCCAAACCAGAAGAGCTGTTCTCGTCGTTGGGCGAGCGCCTTACAGCGCCGCAGATCACCCGGTTGATGAAGACGGCGCTCGAGAGTCCCGACCTTCTCTCACTGGCGGCCGGGTTTACCGATACCCATACTCTGCCACGAGAGGAGGTTCTCGAGACGGTTCAGGAGCTCCTGGCGGAGCCGGAGGGAACGGAGTGCCTCCAATACGGCACGAACCAGGGCCGGCCCCTCCTGCGCTGGTTGCTGGCGGCCCGGCTTGCCGAGCAGGATGGCGCAGACACCCCCCCCGACTCGGCGCCCCTGTTTGTGACCAACGGCTCGCAGCAGGCGCTCGCGCTGGCGCTGCAGACCCTTTGCGATCCGGGCGACATCGTCCTCGTCGAACGGCCGACGTACTTTGTGTTCCTCGAACTCGCGCGCGGGCTCGGCATCGACCTTCGGTCGCTTCCGAGCGACGACGCCGGGACCCTGGACTCGAACCGCCTGGGAGACTTGCTGCACAATTGGAAACAGGAGGGGTGCCTGGACCGCCTGAAAGCAGTTTACCTGGTGAGTTACTTTTCAAATCCGTCGTCACGCAGCATCCCGGAGACCGAAAAGGAGGAACTGGGGGCCGTGCTGGCGGAACACGGCGCATCGCCCGCTCTGATCGAAGACGCCGCCTACCGGGAACTGTATTTTGATGCGCCGTATCCGGCGCGAAGCATCCTCGGAATTCGCGCGCTCGAATCGTTTCCGCGCCTTTACACGGGAACGTGCACAAAACCGTTCGCGACGGGATTGAAAGTGGGATTCGCGGTTTGTCCCGATATGACCTGGAGGGAGCGGATGCTTTATCTGAAGGGCCAGCAGGACTTCGGCACCGCAAACTTCAACCAGGCAATTCTCGAGAACGTACTGGAAAGCGGCCGGTACGAATCGTACGTCGACTCGATGCGACAGCATTACCGGAAGAAGAAGGACACGCTGTCGCGTATTTTCAGGGACGAAGGCTTGGCATCAATGGGATGGAAATGGGAAGAACCGAAAGGGGGGCTTTATTTCTGGATGCAGGCGCCGAACAACCTGGACACAGGATCGGAATCCGCGTTTTGCCGGCAGGCGCTTGAGAACGGCGTCCTCTACGTCCCGGGCGAACTGTGCCATGCCGACCCGGCAACATCCCGCCATCATGTCCGGATCAGTTTCGGAGTGCTCCGAAACGACCAGCTCGAGGAAGCCGGGCGCCGCTTCGTTGCAACCGCCCGCCAGTTTTCGAAGGCGCGCAAGACCGACTCAACCTAGGAGTCTAAGACCCGCGAATTTTTCACCACGGAGATGTGAAGCTCACGGATTAGCGGTTCTTGAACTGCGCTCTTACGGTTGATCCGTGGAATTTAATCTTACAGATCCAGGCCTCGAATCCCGTTGACGATAAACTGCACCGCCACGGCCGAGAACAGCAGTCCCATCACCCGGCGCATGACCCGCAGGAGGATCGGATTGAGCCAGGCTCCTCCGTGGGCCGAAAGCTTGAAAATCCAAAAGATGGCGAGATAAACGACCGGCACCGCCACAAGAAGCACTCCCATGTGTCCCAGAGTATTCGCCTGCGTCTGAAGGATGATCACGGTTGAAATGGCCCCCGGGCCGCAGAGCAGCGGCACCGCCAGGTGCGTAATGGCGATATCCTCTTTTTCCATCGCCAGTTCCTCCTCCTCCTCCGTCAGACGCGGACGTTGCTGAGTCGCCCGAACCATTTCGAAAGCGATGTAGAAAAGAATCACCCCTCCGGCTATCTGGAAGGCCGGGAGGCCCACTCCCATGACGGTAAAAATGAACTGTCCGGTGAGCGCGAAAAACAGAACAATCACGGCCGCGACGATGCAGGCGATCCGAACCATTCGTACCCGGGTCGCGGGTGAATCGTTCGGGGTCATCGCCAGAAAGAGGGGAATCGTCGAAAACGGATTGATAATCACGAATAGAGAAAAAGGCGCCAGTATTGCGAATTCAATCACGGTCATTCCTGGACCGAATAAAGCGATCCGCAGGCGCCAAGTCCAGCACAACTCCCGGGCCCGCATCTCGAATTCGGATCGGCGCGCCACACGCCACCGGCCGATCCCGCTGTGGCGGTTAATGGCACATGCAAACCCCGACTTTCGCGAAGGTTGCGAACGACACGGTTTATCACATAAATGGCTCAATTAAAATTACTTAAATTCATATTGAACAACCCCCACTGCGACAATTGGGTTGATTCCAATTCAGGAAGATCGTTGAGTGTATCCCCATGAAATACTACGAGTTTCAGGATACCCGCCTGCCGGCCCTCGGATTCGGAACGTTCAGACTCGTTGGTGAAACGTGCCGGCGGCAGGTTCTCAAGGCGTTGGAAGCAGGTTACCGTCACATCGACACCGCAAGGGCGTACGACAACGAGGAAGAAGTCGGACGGGCGCTGTCGGAATCGAACGTCGAGCGCTCCGAGATCTTTCTTACCTCCAAAGTGTGGATGGACGATCTCGAACCCAAGCGTGTGCTCCGTTCGGCCGAAAAAAGCCTCCGCCATCTCAGGACCGACTACCTCGACCTATACCTGATTCACTGGCCGAGCGACCGCTTCCCCCTCGACGCCACACTGGACGCGTTGATGCAACTCCGGTCCGAAGGGAAAATTCGCCAACTCGGTGTCAGCAACTTTCCCCCTGCGTTCTTTCTGCACGCCTGCGAGATGGCGCCGATCTTCACCAACCAGGTGGAATATCATCCTCTGCTCGGCCAGGACCGTCTGCTGAAACTGGCCCGGGAACGAGGCATTCTTCTCACAGCCTACAGCCCGCTTGCCCAGGGAGCGGTTTTCAAGGAAGAGCTATTGGTGGAGATCGGGCGCAAGTACGGCAAATCCGCCGGCCAGGTGGCCCTGCGCTGGCTCTTGCAGCAGGACGGCGTCGCGACGATTCCCCGCACGAGCAGCGAGGAGAATCTTCGGGACAACATCGCTGTATTCGACTTCGAGCTCAGCGGCGACGACGTCGAACGCATCAACCTCCTCCCAAAGAACCAGCGCACGGTCACCCCCGCCTTCGCCCCGGACTGGGAAAGCTAAGCGCAGGAAGTTACAAGGAGGAAGACAAGCGCAGAAACCGGACCGGGCACGCCGGCTCGTCGCCGCAATCCGTATCGACCGCTGAAAAGGTATTGGCGGGTTGGCGCAATGCTTTTCTTGACGTTCGACCGACAATCCGTTTGCCTCCCCTTTATTCCGTTTCCAAGGTAAGCTGACAAAACCCTTACAAAATAACCCGAATGACTAATACAAAAAACCAAGCCGAAATCCACCGGGGGCGCCTGTTCGCGGGAATCTGTCTTGCGTTGGTTCCGACCGGCGCATCCTTCGCCCTTCTCGCGAATGTACTCGGTCAGCTCAAGGAAGAGTTTATTTTAACCAATGCGCACGTCGGCTTCATCGCCGGCGCCGCGATCTGGGGCATGGCGATTTCTCTGCTCGTGCTCGGGCCACTGCTTGAGGGCTTTGGCCTAAAGAGAGGAACCGTGCTGGCATTCATCGGTCATGTGTGCGGAATCGTGCTCATGATCGCCGCAGCTCCGTTCGCCGGGACCGATGCCGGATTCTGGATGCTGATGCTCGGCGCCGTCGTCCTCGCCATGGGCAACGGTATGATCGAGGTATCCGGCAATCCCCTCACCGCCGCGCTCTACACTGAAGACAAGACCACAAAACTCAATTGGTTTCACGCATTCTTCCCTATCGGCATCCTGGCCGGAAGTCTCCTCGGATATGTTCTTAACGTGTATTTCGGCGGGACCGCGCTGCATCACTGGACGTTCCAGATTGGAGTCATCCTGGTTCCCGTCATTATTTACGGTATTATGGTTCTGCCGCAGAAGTTCCCGAAGACTGAGGGCGCAGAGGCTGGTCTACCTGTCGGCAAAATGTTCCTCAACACTCTGACCCATCCCCTAATGTACGTGATGCTGATCCTGATGGCGATTGCCGTCTCGATCGAACTTGGTGCGGGGCGTTGGATTCCAGAGGTTTTCGCACGCCTGGACCTTCCAGGGATTCTGCTTCTTTCGTGGATAAGTTTCATTATGGTCGTACTGCGTCTCAATGCGGGCTACTTTGTCAATAAGTTTTCACCTCCGGGTTTGCTAACCCTTGGCGGGCTCGCCATGGCGTTGGGCCTTCTTCTTTTCGGAACCGCGGGCAGCGGCTTCACCGCCTTCCTCGGAGCCACATTCTTCGGTCTTGGCGTCACATTCTTTTTCCCAACCGTTGTCGGAATCGTTTCCGAACGGCTTCCGCAGACAGGATCCCTTGGAATCGTCTTGACCTGCGGGGTCGGACTCGCCGCCGCTGGAGGAATCGGAACACCCGGAATCGGAGGAATCGGCGATCTCCAGATTGCACAGTACCTCAATCAGGACGAACGCCGGATCGAAACAATCGAAATCCTTCAGGGCGCACGTGAGGCATTTCCGGATTACGCGCAACAAGCTCATGCTTCCCCCGATCCGTTTACAGAGCTCGGATATCTTCCTGAAGACATCGAGCGGGCGCTCGGCTATGTCAACGAAGCGCTTGCCGACTACGAAACCGCTGGCGAACAGATCGTCGGCAATTCGATTCCACAGGCGCTTCGAGCCATACTCGGAGCCGGGATTTCGGGCGACGATTTGCCGCTGGTCGAAGAGGCCGATGCTCTACTCGGACCAGCGGAGGGCTATGCCGGGCAGCGGGCGCTCTTGATCATCGCATGGATTCCGCTGATTCTCACGGTCTTCTTTGGCGGAATGTATCTCAGGGATCGGCAAAGAGGCGGCTACAAGGCCATCAGCATCGACAGCTTAATGACAGAAGGTGTCGAGAAAGCGGTCGATTCGACGATCAAGCCCGCACAGGACTCCTCGGAGGACAAGGGGAAGCGGAAGTAGCGGCCCGGACGGACAATCGTCTGATCATTACAAAAACCCGCCGCGGCCCAAGTGCCAGCGGCGGGTTTTTGTAAGATTCAATGGCCCCCTGTTTTCTGAGAAATCCGTGTCCGCTACGGAAACGTCCAGCAATCAGCAGCTTCAGGCGGAAACTCCATATTGTGACATCCGTCTCCGAGCTACGCCCTGGAATGCGAGGCAATACGGTTCTTTCTCCCCTCTTACTGTCAAGACCGAATGACGATCTCTTCAGATCTTCAGTGTGAGGCGGCGGGTCAGACGCTGGTTTTCCTCGATCGATATTGTCCCGTCCCGCACCTTGATCCACCCCTGCTCGCGGAGCGAACGCCACCCCTGTGTCTGCGCCAATCGACGCAATTCCCCCGTCTTCACGCCCGGGGAGAGCGAGTCCATAATTTCTTCGGTCAGAAGGAAGAACTCGTAAATCGCAACGCGCCCGCGGTACCCGTTTTCGTTGCACTCGACACATCCCTCGCCTTTCCACGCCCGGACCTCGTCCGGCTTTAAATTGAGTGCCGCCGCCATCTCCTCGCGAACGTCGCCGGGGATATCCTTCTCCTCCTTCATGCAGTGCCGGCAGACACGGCGCGCCAGTCGCTGGGCGATACTGCAAACCAGTGACGCTCCGATCAGAAACGGCTCCACTTTCATCTCGAGCAACCGGGTCACCGCGCTGACACTGTCGTTCGTGTGCAGCGTGGAAAAAACCAAGTGCCCGGTCTGGGCGGAACGGATGGCGATCTCGGCGGTTTCCTGGTCGCGAATCTCGCCGATCAGGATCACGTCGGGATCGTGCCGCAGGACCGATCGCAGGCAATTGGAAAAGTTCAGCCCGACCTCGGGACGGATCTGGATTTGGGAAATCCCTTCGAGCTTGTATTCGACCGGATTCTCGATCGTGACGGTCTTCCTGCCCTCGTCGTTGGCACGGGCAAGTGTTGCGTAGAGTGTGGTCGTTTTACCGCTCCCGGTCGGACCGGTCAGAAGAACCATTCCCTGCGGAAGCTGCGTCAACTCCTCGATTATCCGTTGCTGCTCCTCCTCCATCCCGAGCTGTTCAAGGTCCATGAACATGCTTTCGCGCCCAAGGATCCGGAGGCACACACCCTCGCCGTAAGTCGTTGGCAGAATGGAAACGCGAAGATCGTATTCCTCATTCCCGGTTTTCATCGAGATGCGCCCGTCGTGCGGAATGCGCTTTTCGGTGATGTTCAAACCCGCCATCACTTTGAGACGGGATATGATCGAGGGATAAAGCTGGCGCAGTCCGGGCGGCACCGGAATATCCTGCAGGACCCCGTCGATCCGGTAGCGCAAGCGGATACTGGCCGTGTAAGGCTCGATATGGATATCGGTCGCTTCCAGTCGCAGCGCTTCCATAAGAATCTGGTTCACGAACCGCGAAATCGACGCGTCAAGCGCAGCCGGCTCCTCCGAGGTGTCCACGTCGAATGTAATCTCCTGACTGAGGTCGCTGAACTCCTCATCCCGCCGCAGGTGCTGGATTGTCTCGGCACCGAGTCCGTAGTTGCGCTTGATGAAAGCATGAATGCCGCTTGGCGTTGCAAGGGCCGCCCGGATACGGTATCCAATCAGCAAACGCAGATTTCCCAACTCGCTTAGAGCCGGGGGTTCGCTGAAAGCGAGGGTAAGCACGCCTCCCTCCATGCGAACGGGAACGAAGCGATAATGCAGCACGAGCTTGATCGGAACCATCTCCAGCACGGATTGGTCAACCGTCAGTTTTTCCGGCGCCACGAATTCGAGCCCGTGGAATTCCGCGGAGACCCGGTAGACCTCCTCTTCCGACGCCAGACTCAGATCGGTCACTGCGCGGGCGAGGGAAATCTTCTGCCGCAGCGAACGCCGCCGGGCCATATCAAGCTGGTCAGGCTTCAGGATGCCTTTGTCCAGCAGCAGGTTGCCGATGTCTTTGCTCGTACCCATGACGCGATTACTCCGCCGACTCCGACGGGACCTCAAGAATGCGGCGCTCGTTGAACGCAACCTCGAAAAATTCCCCCGTTTCATCCCCAAGGACCAGCCGGTCGGCATCGAATCCTACAACGGTCCAGTCGTCGACAACACCCATACCCTCTCCGCCGATGAGGGTGGTTCCATCTCTGACAACGTAGGCGAGGAAATTCCCCTGGCTCCCCCGGAGGAATCCCGTGTAACGTATCTCGACCTCGCGGGGCGGCGGAGGTGGTTCCGGTTCGGGCTCGGGTTCCGGTTCGGGCTCGGGCTCGGGCTCCGGTTCGGGCTCCGGCTCGGGTTCCGGTTCGGGCTCCGGTTCGGGCTCCATCTCGGCAATATCCGCATAAAACGGATTGCGTCCCCCCAACAACCGCTCGCGCTCCCCGGGAAGTCCGTCAAAATACTCCATCAGAAAAATCTCCTGCCGGGAAAGGCCCTCCTCCACACCGAAACGTTCGGCGTCGCCGGGGCCGTGATTCGCTGCCGACGGGACAATTCCATTCCAGAGAATCGCCACGCCGATCGAAACGGCGATCCCAAGCAGGGCAATCGGCAGGATAAGGCTCTGTAACTGTTCTTTCAATAGTTCAATTCAGCTTGATAAACGACTTGATGGCAAGATCGGCGACGACATGGTCCGGTTCCTCCAGAGACTTCTTCCTGATGGCGAACCGATCAATGAACAGCCCCCCCTTGCCCGAATAGGCGTCGGGGAGCCCGGCCCGTTCGACCTGGTCGGCATCCATCAAAAGATACAACAGAAATGGATGGATTTCCTGCATCGTTCCCGCCAGGCGGATCCGGACCGAAACTTCCTCCATGAATTCATTTTCCTGGCCGGCAATCCGTTGAACGGTTGGAAATTGAAGCGTTTCGATGCGCTCGACACCGTTCTCGACGGCACCTCGCAATACCTGGTTTGCCAGCGAAAGCTGCGCCCACAGCAGATACGTTCGACCCTGGCCGACGTAGTCCGGCAGCGCCTCGATAACTTCCTGATCAATCGTGACGCCCTTCGCGGAAGCGGAGCTGCGCAACTCCGAAATAATCGCACTCCTCTCACGGTCGAACTCGAAATACTGAAACGGCGAGCCAATACGCTCCTTGATCAGTGGATCCGTATCCAGTGGACGGTGACCGGTCTGATCGATGTTCCGCAACAAACGAAGATCTTCCTCCACCCGCCGAAGGGTTTCAGTCACCTCTTCCTCACTGGTTCCATATCCATTCTCCCGCAACTCTTCAACGACAGACTCCACCGTTCTCACCAATTGGCGTTTTTCACGCGAAAGCGGAATATAGACGACAAAGTAGATCAGTAAGACGATCACACCGAGAATAAGAACTCCCTTTTCGAAGTTGGACCGATTAGACAGAAAATACACTCCTATACCTTTCATGGACGGGTAATAAAATGCGGTGTACCGGTCCATTCCAGCGACGGGGACTCCGCGATGCCGTGACTAAACGGCTCGAGCTCCAGGATGAGGGCGTAGGTATGCTCCTGGATGGTCGCCTCGTCGGGGACCAGCAACCGTCGTTGCCCGGCGGGCAGTCTGTCGACACTCCACAAAAACGGCGCGTCGCGCAACTCAGCCACAACATCGCCCAGGAGCATGAGCGCTTCCTCCTCATCCTCCGCCGGAACGCAGACCTCGACAATAAAACTCCTCTGGATCCCGACCATGTCCTCCACAAGCGCCTGCTGCCCCTGCCCGGGTCTCGCGGCCCCTCCAGCCGCGGCACCTTCAAAGTAATGCTCCCGATCCGAGAGGAGCACAAACCAAAAACGGTTCTCCTCGCTGATCCGGCCAAGGAAAGCCAACGTTTCCATCAGGTCCCTCGCCGCCTTCTTATAATAGAATAACGGAAGCACCTGCCGGTAAGTCCGCCGCCATTCCTCCCGAACACCGTCGATTTGAGCCGCCACCGCTTCCACCCGCTCGTAGTGTTCCACCTCACGGCGTTTCTCCCGGATTCCATCGACCATTCCCGCGATGGCGTTGCCCATGACGACGAGCAGGGTCAGCAGAGCCACCGCGCCGAATGCGTACAAATTCCGCACCTGCCGTTCCATGACCCGGGCGCGCCGGAGAACATTGGGAAGCAGGCTTACAGAATACTCCCCCTTGCCGAACGCGCTCAACGCGGCCCCGTAGGAAATTACGAAGTCCGACACATCGACGTCCGCGGCATGCGCCGAAAACCCCGGCCAACGTCGAATTTCAGTCCTCCATTCCCGTTCCAGATACTCGCTCAGGCCGGGCTGACGGGAACATCCCCCCGAAAGCCAACAGGGAAAGAACCGGTAGCGGTCCATAGGGACGCCCTGCTCGCGGCTCCATTCGAGAACCACGTCGTCGATTTCCCGGCACCATCGATCGAGCACGGAAACCAATGCCGGGGAACTTGCGTCACCTTTAAAGAAGTCCTTCTGCTGCTTAAGGTCCTTCGCCTCCTCGAACGTACAGCCTTCGTCCTGCGATATCGCTTCGGTAAAGTGCTCGCCTCCCAGGGCGATATTGGTGGCGAAAATCCCCTGTCCGCCTTCCACCAGAGCAACCGTCGTGCTCGATTCTCCCACGTCCACCAGGAGCCCTTCCTGGCTTCCCGGGCACAGGGCGCGGAAGGCGTTGATGAGGGCGTTTGCGGGCGTCGTGATCGCTTCGATTCTCCTCCCGCTTGCGCTCAGAAGATCGAGATGATCCTCGACCTCGTTTTCCCGCGCGATGGTCACCCAGAACGGCGCCCGAAAACGGGCGAACGGCCGCATCTGGACGAAATCGTAAAGGATTGACTTGTCGCTGAGGCCGCTCAGGTTGCGGGTTTCCTCCTGAATCGCCTTCTTGACGTTGTAAGGCCACTTTTTCCCCATGTCCATGAGCTGGGAAATCGTGCTCGACTGGGGGATAACCAATGCGACCGGCACGTCGCCGAGTTCCTCGAGAACCTTTTCCACGTGGCGATGGATCTCTTCGGCATTCAGCAGCCCTTCCTGTTCCAGATCCAGCGTCAGGGCGTGCAGAACATTGACCGTTCTCCCGATTCTCTCGCCGAGCATCACCTTGATGCACTTGCTGCCGGGATCGACTACAACGCAGCGTTTTCGCTGAAAAAGTCCTGTTCGCACTCCAATTGTCTCCAGGCTGATGATCCGGTATGCATCGAATCGACACAATGGCTATTCGAATCGACGCTGACTGATAAACTCTCCGCTTTCGGAAAGCAACGTTGCCGTGACAAAGATAAGCAGGTAGCGCGGCTGTTCAAACTCGGTGCGCCTGCGAAATGCCGCGCCGATAATGGGAATATTCCCCAGAATGGGGACCGCCTCGGTGAATGTCGTCAGTTGGCGTTCCATTACGCCTCCCATCACAACCGTCTCCCCCGAGTTCACCACCACCCTTGTGGAGATCTCCTGGTCACGCGATTCAGGGAGGCGAATCTCGAAGTCCTTGATGACGTTCCCGTCTTCATCGAAGTCGCTGACGGTTGCAAATGTCACCAGTTCAACGTCCTGCTTCACCTTGGGGTTCAACGCCAGGAGGATGCTTTCCCCGTCGCCGCCGATGCTCGCAAGAACATCGAGCGAAACCCCGGATCGCAGCTCGGTCGGACGGCCTTTCGGCACAAGCGTCGAAGTGGACCGGCGTTCCAGGATTTGCTGCGAAACCTCGTATTCTTCATAATAAAACTGCCGTTTGCCGTCGGCAATCGTGGCGGGACGGTTGTTCACCACAGTCAAACGGGGCGAACTCAGTGTCTGGCTCTCCCCGCTTTGTTCGAGCGCCGTGATGGTGGCGTTGAGATTACTGACTGACAGGACGTCGGTGAACGTGCGCGCAAGCCCGCGCCCGACATCCGTTCCAAATCCGGTGAAGTCTTCCGGAGTCCGCCGATCCGCCCTGGGATCGCCCGCCGTTTCCCATATCGCGCCGAGCTGAAGGAACGCCGCCTCGGTGACGGTGATAAACCGCGCTTCGATCAGCACCTGCTGAATCGGCTGATCGAACTCCTCTATGATCCTCTCAAGAGTTCTCAACTGCGCGGGAGTGCCGGTCGCGACAATCAGGTTTCGTTCGAAATCAATCATGAACTCCGACCCTTTGAAGAACTTGTTGATCGCCTGTTCGATCGACGGTTCGCTTGGAGCTCCGTCCCGCACGAACTTCTCGATCTCTTCCCTCTCGGTAATCGTCTCCCTGTTGTCGCGCCTCTCCGTCCGGCGCTCGATTTCGTGCGCGCCGAACTCGGCCGGCATAATGAATCCGCGTCGAAGGCGGTAAAACCGGGTTTCCTCAAGCCGGTCCGAATTCGTATTGCCGTCAACGATCCAAATGAGGTTCGGTCCCACGTTGAAATGGACATCGAAATTGCGGGACACGTACTCGAGGAACTCGGAAAGTTTCACGTCCTCCATCTGCACGCTGACCGTCTCGGCAAACGCGGGAAGGCTCCGGTCGGCGACAAAATTGATGTTTTCGGTTCGCCCAAGCGTGAATATGATTTCCTCCAGCGAAACGTCATCGAGCTGGATGCTGACTTCCCGCTCGAGAACCTGGTCCATCAGGCGCGGCGCCCGCTCGAAATCGTACAAAGGCCCCTGGCGTTCAATCACGCGGTTGAACGACGGCGGGACCAGCGGCTCGCGCTCCAGTTCGCTGATCGCGTTGCGCAAGTCCGTCGGCAGCGGCAATCCGCGGGAACGCCTGTCGAAAAGGACGCTGCGCACGGTCGGCGAGAATCGCGAATCATGCGCTTCGATGTCGCGAATTTCATCCTCCATCACCCGCTGCCGGCGGAGTTTGCTTTCCGTCTGCACCCACTTGTGGATCCTCTCAATTTCAGGATCCTCGGGATCCAGCGCGTAAAGGCCCTCGGCCTGGGTGATCGCCTCGTCCCACTCCTGACGGCGTGCCATCGCGAGAATCTCTTTGATTTCCTCGTCGTAGCGATCGCTGACAGCTTCCTCTATGGGCCGGTCGTAATGTCTCCGGGAGGGTTCGGTTCGGTCGGGAGTATGTTGACAGCCCGCAAGAAAGATTACCTTGAACACAAGGATCGATACTGCCCTTTTATACCAACCGTTCATTCCTGCCATAAAATATCATGGAACCTCTGACCTCAATTAACTCGCACGCAAACTACCGGGTAAGAACCGTGTGCTCAAGCACCATTCGCAACTTTCTACGCATAATCAATGTTTTCGGATTCTCCTTCCTTTGACCAGCAATTTCGCGGGAACGGCTCGAAGATTTTCCTTTCAACCCTGCACGTATCGCCTCATATAATCAACCTCTTATGGACACGCTCAAATTCGCAGTCTTGCCCGGCGACGGAATCGGTCCGGAAGTGATGGCCGTCGCGCTCAACGTCCTTCGCCGCGCCGCGGAGGCCGAAGGCATTACACTCGAACACTCGGAGGCCGACGCCGGAGGGATCGCAATCGATCGTCATGGCGCCGCTCTTCCAGACGAAACGCTGCGGTTGTGCGGCGAAAGCGAAGCCATCCTGTTCGGATCGATCGGCGGCCCGAAATGGGAAAACCTGCCTCCGAAGGACCAGCCGGAACGCGCCGCCCTCCTTCCCCTGCGAAAGCATTTCTCCCTTTTCGCAAACATCCGGCCGGGCCTGCTTTATCCGGAACTCGTCAACGCCTCTCCGCTCAAGGCCGAACGCATTCCCGACGGCATCGACATCGTCTGCATCCGCGAACTGACCGGCGGTCTGTACTTCGGGCAGCCCAAGGAAACACGCGAACTCCCTGACGGCGACATTGAAGCGGTCGATACAATGGTGTACAGGAAGAGCGAGATCGAACGCATCGCAGCAGTCGCAGTCTCCACCGCCCGCGCGCGGGGGAAACGCGTCTGTTCGGTCGACAAAGCCAATGTCCTCGAAAATTCCGTGCTCTGGCGCCGGACCGTCACCGAATACGTCGCCGCCAACGCCCCGGAAATCGAGTTGAGTCACATGTACGTCGACAACGCCGCCATGCAGCTTGCGCGCGATCCGAACCAGTTCGACGTCATTCTGACCGAGAACATGTTCGGCGATATTCTCTCCGACGAAATGGCGGTCATCTGCGGATCACTCGGAATGCTTTCGTCGGCGAGTCTCGGCACGGTTAACAACCGGCATGGTCACCGTTTCGGGCTCTACGAACCGGCCGGGGGAACGGCGCCGGATATCGCCGGAAAAAATCTCGCCAACCCGTGCGCCCAGGTGCTCTCCGCCGCGATGATGCTGCGCTTCAGCTTCGGGCTCGACGCATTGGCCGACCGCATTGAGTCCGCCGTCCGCCGCGCGGTCACCTCCGGCGTCCGCACCGCCGACATCTCCTTCGGCGGCAAGAACGTCGGCACGGCCGAGATGGGCGAAGCGATTATCAGAAACCTTTAAAACTCACTTCATGACTTCCGCTGAAATCCGACAGTCATTTCTCGATTTCTTCGCTTCGAAGGACCACAAGATCATTCCGTCGGCCCCGCTCCTGCCCACAGCGCCGAACCTGCTGTTCACCAACGCCGGGATGAACCCGTTCGTTCCGTACTTTCTCGGCGAACGCACCGCCCCGCATCCCCGCGTCGCCGACACCCAGAAGTGCATTCGCGCCGGCGGCAAACACAACGACCTGGAGGACGTCGGCTTCGACAGTTACCATCAGACCTTTTTCGAGATGCTCGGCAACTGGTCCTTCGGCGATTACTTCAAGAAAGAGGCGATCGAATGGGCATGGGAACTTCTCACCCGGGAATGGCGGTTCCCGAAGAACCGGCTTTACGTCACCGTTTACAAACCCGGGAAAGGCGATCCCGCCGACTTCGACCGGGACGCCTACGATTTCTGGAAGGCTGTCTTCACGGCGGAAGGCCTCGATCCCGATGTTCACATCCGGTACGGAAACAAGGCGGACAACTTCTGGATGATGGGCGAAACCGGTCCCTGCGGCCCGTGCAGTGAAATCCACATCGATCTCACCCCCGGAGGCGACACGGGCGGCGAAATGGTGAACCGGGACTCCCCCTGGTGCATGGAGATCTGGAACCTGGTCTTCATTCAGTTCAACGCCGGCGCCGATGGATCGTTCGCCCCGCTCGCCGCAAAACACGTCGATACCGGAATGGGTTTCGAGCGCATCGCCGGCATCCTCGCCACCACGAACAACTTCACCGATTTCAGCCGTCCGCCTTCCAATTACGAAAGCGACCTGTTCACTTCCATTTTCGCGCGGATCTCCGAACTTTCAGGGAGCGAATACCGCGGAACGCTGCCCGAATCGCGCGAGGGGCGGCTCTCGGACCAGGAAGCCGCCGACGTTGCGTTCCGCGTGCTGGCCGACCACATCCGCACCCTTACCTGCTCGATCGCCGACGGAATCCTGCCTGGAAACGAGGGCAGAAACTACGTCCTCCGCCGCATCCTCCGCCGGGCCGTTCACTTCGGTCGCCGCATGGGCATGGAAACCGGTTTTTTCGAAAAGCTCATCGACCCCGTTGTGCGGAAACTCGGCGGCGTCTTCCCCGAGATCAGGCGCCAGGAAGAGGTGATCCGCAAGGTCATCCGCGCCGAAGAGGAGACGTTCGGCCGCACCCTGGATCGCGGAATGCAGCTCTTCCAGGGAATCGCTGGAAAGAGCGGGAAGGAAATATCCGGCAACGATGCCTTCACCCTCTACGATACCTACGGCTTCCCGCTCGATCTCACCCAGATCCTCGCGCGCGAAAAGGGGCTTTCCGTCGATACCGACGGATTTTCGAAAGAAATGGAGAAACAACGGGCGCGGGCGCGGGCTGCCCGGAAGAAAACGGAGATCACGGTCGCTTCAGGGAAAAACTCCGGCGAAGGCACGGCCTTTGTCGGTTACGACCTCGAAAAGGCCGGTCCCTTCACGGTGACCGTCATTGATGTCATCGATCAGGACGGGACCATCTGGCTCGTTTTCGACCGAACTCCATTTTATGCGGAAATGGGCGGCCAGATCGGGGACACCGGAACGGTACGCGCCGGCGACGCGTCCCTTCGGATCGCCGACACCCAGCAGGATCATTCCGGGCGAATCCTCCACAAGATCAAGGGCAGTCCGCCGGACGACCTCGCCGGTCAGGAGGTCGAGATCACCCTTGACTTCGACCGCCGCCGGGCCATCCAGCGCCATCACACCGCCACCCACCTCCTGCACTTTGCGCTCCGGAACACCGTAGGCGAACACGTCCACCAGGCGGGCTCGCTGGTCGCCCCCGATCGGTTGCGGTTCGACTTCTCCCACTTCGAACCCGTCACCGCCGAACAACTTCGGAAAATCGAAGACATCGTCAACCGGCGCATTCTCGATAACGCCGCGGTCCAATGGTACGAAATGGACTTCGCCGACAAACCGGACGACATCATCGCGTTCTTCGGCGAAAAATACGGCGAGCGGGTGCGCGTGGTGGACATCGGCGGCTTTTCAAAAGAGCTATGCGGCGGCACCCACGTCCGGGCCGCCGGCGAGATCGGTCCGTTCAAGATTACCGCCGAAGCCGGCATCGCGGCCGGCACGCGTCGGATCGAGGCGGTCGCAGGCGACGCCGCCCTCGACCTTCTCGGAACAAGTTACGAAAGGCTTCACGCCCTCTCCCGCAAACTCTCCTGCCGTCCCGAAGAGGTCGAAGCGCGGCTCGGTCAAATCCTCGAAGAAACCAGCCGCATCGAAAAGGAGCTCCGGAAGTCCCGCCAGCGCGATGCCGCCGGGATTGCTCGCGAGCTCGCTGCGGGCGCCGCGTCGATCGACGGACTCAAGCAGGTCGTTGCCAAAGTCGATGCCGCCTCGCCCGAAGAACTTCGGTCCCTGGGAGCCCGCATTCTTGGCGAACTCGGCGATGGAATCGTTGTCCTGGGGGCCGCCTTCGACGAAAAGACAACCCTCGTCGCTCTCGCCTCTCCCGCGGCCGTCAAAGCCGGCCGCCGCGCCGGAGACGTCATCCGCGAACTCGCGCACCAACTCGGCGGCAAAGGCGGAGGAAAACCCGATTTCGCGATGGGTGGAGGAAAGAACCCGGAAAAACTCGAATCCGTCCTCCAGGCATGGAAAGCCCGAGGGTGATGGGGTTCGCCGGTTAATCCGTCATTTCGACGCGAACTCTCATGAAACGTTTGGTGTGTTCGGTGACGGGAGCGCTGTCCATCACCGTAACCGTCTCGATGGCGCCGTTCGAGATGACTTCCACGATGTGCTCGTCGCCGAGGATCTCCCAGCTTTCAAGGTCCTCTGAAACCTCCACCCGGACGGCGATGTCGTTCAATCCGATTCTCCGGGTAAATGTAATCGACAAGGAATCTCCGCCGGTCGAGTCATTCTCGATCAAGCCGACACGCGGCAGGTTTTCCTGACTCGGCGAATGGGGATCGATCCCGAGCGCGTAACGAAGCGCGTTTGGAATTCCCGTCGCTCCGCGATCTCCCAATGGAAGAACCCAGTCCGGATTGGCGAAATGTATGGGCGAATGGTTCACGGTGAGCCAATTCGCATAGCCTGTACGGCGAGATTCAAGGATCACCCCCTCGCGTCCAACCGCCACCCAGAACTCACCTCCAAAGGTCGAACCTTCCAGCGTTTGCACAACGCCCGAAGCATTCAAGCTCCAGACGTCGCCGAGATTAGACGTGACGATGATTCCACCGGTCCCCGCGGCGACAAACATTTCGTCGCCGAAGCGAACGCTGCGCAGCCCTCCGAAGCCGTCAACGTCAAGCTCGGTCCAATTGATTCCATCCAATGAGATCAACACCACCGGCTGGGCGACCCCGCCCACGGCGACAAACCGCCCGTTTCCGTGGGCGATTCCAAAAAGAGGAGCGTCGGTTCCGGAAAAGCGCCGGGTCCAATCCAATCCGTCCTCCGAAGTGAACACGCTTCCTCCCTGCCCGACCGCGACGAACGTATCCGCCCCGTAGCTTATGCCGTGCAGATCGAAAAATTCCCCGGCGAACCGGAGCCTCCATGCCCCGTCGCTCTGCCGCACCTTGGTCCGGCCGTTCCGGCCGACCGCGACAAATTCACCGTCCCCATACGCAACCGATTCAAAGCCGCGGATCGTTTGCGCGTCAACCCTCGTCCACTCTGTCGAATTCACGGACTCCAGCACTGTTCCCGTGCCGCCGACCGCGACGTACAGATCCTCCCCGGCAGCGATTCCCCGCAGGTCCACGGACACCCCGCTGTCTTCGCTCACCCAATCCTCCGCGTTTTCGGATGACAAAAGGATTCCCGATGCTCCGACAGCGAGGAATCGATCTCCGCCATAGGTGACATCGAAGAGATCGCCCGTTGTGCCGCTTGTAATGGGGAACCAGGAGAAAGCGAGCGGAGAATCGGGCAAATCGCCGTCGACCACGAATACGACGACGAAATTAGTTGTTACCGATTCACCGGTATCGTCGGTCACTACCGCCTGCAACAGGAAATCTCCCTTGCCGTCAGCGGTCCATTCGATGGTGAACGGCGCCGCCTCAACCACCCCGAGGCTTTGCCCCTCGACGAAGAACTCCACTGTGGAAATCGTGAAAAATTCGCCTTGATCCGCGTCAACGACACTCAACGTGACCGTTTCACCCAACGTGACCTGGATATCCGAAACCTGGAGACCGACCTGGGGAACGGGCGGCGCGATTTGCAGCAGAACGGCGGAGGACGTTCGCTCGTTGCCGGCAGCATTCCTGACCAGCGCCCGCAGTTCGTGAATTTCGGGTCCAAAACCATCGAGCGTCATTTCAGCGGTGTACCTGCCGCCTCCAACCGGTTCACCAGGACGAATGGGTTCGCCGTTGAGCAGGAACTCCACGCTATCGACCGGACTGCCTGTCGCCCAAGCGTCGGCTGTCAGTATGATTTGTTCGTTTATTGGAACCCCAATGACCCCATCGGGATTCACAACGGAAGGTTCGGGCGACGGATCGATCAGCGCGACTTCGAGAACACCCCGCGTCACTGCGACATCAACGAACTCGTGAGGCGCCGCCCCCCCCATGGAGAGCGGAGTGATGTGAATATTGTTGGCGAGATCGGAAAAGGTTTCCCCTAAAACAAGCGCGGATTCCTCGGCATCGAGCAGACCCGCCTCGATCCCGGCCACCGCCTGCCCCATGTTCAAAAGATGATTTCCGCGGAAGGTTCCCTCGTCGCCCCAGAGTACCGCGACGCCCATGCTCGCGCGCGGGTTTTCTTCGAACAACGGACGAAACTCAATCCAATAATCCTCGATCGGGATGTTTGGAAAATCGCCGGGGCGATCGTTTACGAGCCGGATCGCGTGACGGCGATTCATCGAGAGGGCGGCGCCTCCGTCAAGCCGGTGCAATCGGTATGTCCCGCCCGAACTCGCGTCAGGAATCACATGCGTGTTTGCTTCAGGCAGCCAGCGCAGAAAGGACTTGAAGGCGGAATTGAAATGATTTTGCGGAAACGCATCCGCATTGCCCATCAAATCAAACACATTACCGGACTCGACCGATCGCGCGTTTGCGATCGGATAATCCCCCAGGAGACCGAAAGGCTCCCAGTAGTCGGCATGAAACAGACCGAAATTGTGCCCCAGTTCGTGGGCGACGACGGCGGGATCGAATTCCCCCAGCACCCAGGCGCCCTTCCCTCCGATCAACCCGTACCCGCGACCAAGCCCTTCCTCCGCCCTCGTGCCGACGATAAGAAAATCATATTCACCGGCATACCCGGCATCGCGGGCGGCATTTCGTCCCGCTTCGATGACCTCCATCGGGTCCGAAGACAAGTCGCCGGGCGGTGCCAGGAACTCGGTCACATGGATCGTTGTGAATGAAAACTGTTGGAACGAATTCGCGCGCAGGAATTCATTAACCTCCTGCATCGCCGCCATAACGGCCTCATCGCTCCAGTCCGGGATCAATTCCTCTTCTTCCCCGTTACCCTCTCCGTTCTCCAGCGCGAAAATTCCCCCATTTTCGTCGCCGTTTTCGTCGCCGTTTTCGTCGCCGTTTCCATCGCCGTTCTCATCGTCTTCGTCCTCCTCGGTCAAAAACCGGACGACCAAAACGCTTCTTGATCCCCTGGTCCGGTACGGATGGGGAATGAAGCCGTCCTCGAAATCGGATGTGAAATCGTCCGAAAGCGCCATGAAATGCCCGCTGGCGCAACCGTCTTCGCCGCAAAGCAGGAAAGTCATATCGGAGGATTGCGCCGCAACCGCCCCCGGAGCCACATCCGCATCCGTCGTCCCGGACACACTTCCGGTTTCGCAATCGTATTTGAGGACGGAAGTTCCGGCATCGATGCGTTCCCCCTCCTCCATCAACCGCAGAGGGCTCTCGTGGAGCGCCATCCGTCCATCGACCGAAATTCCGTGCAGCGATAGATCCCGTCCGGTCCTCTGATCCAGGCGCCGGCCGTACGTGAACGCCTCGTATCGCTCCCCGTCAATCTCCGCGTAACGCAACACCGGATCAAATTCTTCGGGTCTTTCGGCACCCGGGGTCACCCCGAAAACCACAAGACTTCCAGTGCCGCCAAACCGTTCCTCGATAAGGGCCGTCACCGAACCGGGCAGTGCTCCGCGCACGCGATCGGGAACCGCCAATTTCAGCGCGGCTTCAGGATCTTCGCGAATCAACCGGTACAGCTCGTCCCTCCGCTCCCCGGCCAGGAACACTCCCTCCGCCTCCATCGCCGCTCGCTCGGCAGGCGAAGCGGTCGCGTAGCGCTCGCTCCATGCGGCAAAAGCTTCGGACGCACTGCCGTCGCCACCCCCCTCTTCCGAAATCTCGCCGGGGAAACCGTTATCGATCGTATCCAGATATGAAGTACGTGCCTCAACCGGCTCGTATTGTTCGGACGGACCCGGAAGGATTTCAACGGATCCGTCGATTGAAGCGGCATCGGAACCGGATACGGTCCCGGAGCCGGGAGACATCAAATAAACAATGGCCAAACAGACCAATGCCGCCACACCACACGCAATCGCCGCAGGAACATGCGATCGCCGAAGCAATATGAAATTCTTCATTAGTTCAGGACTCGGGAGGATTATAGTTAGTGTACAGGATACGCTCGTTGCAATGGGTACGGGAATTCAAAAAAGTCACGCACACGCTTTTTATGTCACCTAATTGTGCCGGTATCAACTCCCTGCATCAAAATAAATACCCCTCCCACGCGCATCGCCCCACTTTGCAACCCTAAGAAGCCGGCGCCCGACAGGCACCCTGCCGGACGAAAGCGTTTCATCACAGAACAGAAGCCTCGACGCGCAAAATCTCACGCACTTGCCAATAAAAGCGCTTCTTCGGCCAAAATCGCGTCAACTCTTGCCAATATGTGGCTTCGTCCTTCGCGAATTCCCGTGCCAATTATGATATACTTTCGACTTTTGAAAATCCGCCGGAATTACCCTGTGGATTCCAGGTTTGACCTCGGCACACCCAATCCGTAAATACCACGCGATAATTCAATGAGAGCCACCGTATTCAATAAGACCTATCAGGACCGCACGTTCCGCGCGGTCATCCTCCTTCGGATCGGCGCGGGCCTCGTCTTTATCCTCGCGGGCCTGCGCAAATTTATTGAACCCGCCGAGATGGGCGCCGGCCGTTTCGCGGAAATGGGACTTCCCGCGGCGGGATTTCTCGGTCCGTTCGTGGGCATGTTCGAACTTCTTGGAGGAATCGGCGTCCTACTCGGACTCTACACCCGGCTGGCGGCCGTTCCGCTCGCCGTCACGATGATCTTTGCCATTTGGTTGACGAAGGTACCCGTGTTCGCCGACAACGGGCTTATAGCCGGTGCACACAGCATAAGATTGGACGGACTCCTCCTCCTCGCCTGCATTTACCTGATCTACGCCGGCTCCGGCACTTATGCCCTCGACCGGAAATTCAGCAAGAAGTAGCTGAATCGGCACAGGCCTGTTCGTAAGGACAGGGATCCGCCTTCTGAAAATCCCCTCGGCGTCATGTTCCTCGGGTTCGCAATCCGGCGCCGGCGGCGTCGAGTCCTTTCTGCAATCCAACCAAACAGGAAGCGCAGTCCGGTGAATGCGCGCTTCCTGTTTTGATGATTACTTGTCGTCCGGATTAAGACCAACGGCGAAACAGGGATGCGAAAAAAACCGAAACAACCCCGCATGCGATTGAAATGAAGCTGTACCGAACGAGCTCTTCCGCGGCTTCCTTCTTCTCTTCAGGCGCCTGCAATCCGAAATACAGCCCGGCAACTCCAAAACCGAAAAATATCAGTCCCAAAACGGTGAACAGCACGAGATATTCCCCCCGCGTCGGTCTCCTTACCGAATACATCTCAGTTACGCCTTCCGGGCTCGCGTTCACTCCCACGAAGGCCCAATGTACTGCCCAAAGTCCTTGTAACGCCGGTCATCGACGAGTGTCGGGTGACCCAGGACAAACTCGCCGTCCAACGTCATCTTTTCAGGAAACCGGTCGTACCCGGTGCCGAGCTTCCGCACGTATAATGCAAGCGGTCCGGAAATTTCGCCGGTGCCGGGATCGTATTCCACCAAAACCTCCTCCACGTTTTCCTCGAGGAAATACTGCTGCGCCGCCGCCGCGATCTGCCTGGCATCGTTATCCGTTCGCGCCTCAATGGAATCCTCCCGTACCCGGGTGAACGCGGGAATCGCCATCGAACTGAGAAGTCCCAGCACGAGCGGATTGAAATAAGCCCCGGAAATCATCGTCTGCTTGTGTGAACTCGGCCATTCGGATTTAAACAGGATGCCGTGATCGACGTTCTGGCGTAGCGATGCGATCGGACGATCCGTGACGGGAAGCATTTGTTGCAGGATCGCAATACTCGAAGCCATCTCCGGATTCGCGCCTCCGCTTTCCTGAACAAAACGCCTGATTTGGTCCAGTACAACGGGTCGAACAAAGAGCAGCCCGTTCCCTTCCGGACCGCCCAGGGCTTCCAGAATCGTCGCAAACTCCTCCTGCGCACCCAGGGTGTCACCGTCCAGATCCCGGTTTTCCGCCAGGAATTCCCGCGACAACGAAAAGAACATGTTTCCGTCTTCGATCAGGAAAATGGGGTGCTTCCCGGAAAACGGCGCCGGAAGCGCCTCCACGGTCTCGAAAATGATAACCCCGCCCTCGTCGCTGCGCACGAAAAACGGATTGTCACCCAACAACTTTAGCACAAGGGAACCAAATCCCTCGGCCCGAACCAGAAGCTCCGGTTCGGCGAAGGTCGCGCCGGCGCCGGGGATCGGCAGCCGATTCCCGGGATTCAGGCCGAGCGCCACCGAAAGCCGCCCGTCCAGGGCTGCAATGACTTCCCCCGGTGTGACCCCGCTTTCGTCGATCGGTTGCTCCTTCCAGCTTTCAATCATATTGCGTCCCGCGTCGCCCATGACGGTTTCGACAATCCCGGTCACCACATTCGTCAACGCGGGAACGTCGCACTCAATCTCATAGAAAAACGCCGTATCGGCCGGAGCGTAGGCAAGCCCGGCAAACGGCTTCGGCTCGCCGCCCATTACCCGAAACACACCCTGCCGCCCCTCGGGCAGGTAAAGGAACCCGGAATTCCGAAACAGGCCTTCGCTTCGCACCGAACTCAACCCGACCGCACGCAACCCGTCCAGGTGCGCGCTGCGGACAATCGCCTCGACGTCAACCGGAAGCGGCGGAAAAGGAGACACATGCTCCTGGATCTCGGCGATGAACCGGTTCAAATCAGCGGCAAACCCCGCAATATCCTCTTCGATGTCGATGTAGCCGAAAAACACGCCGCCGAGGTCGAGTTGCTCCACCACGGTGAAAAACGCATCACTGATCTCCCGATCCGTGACCTCTACGGATCGTCGCTCGTCAAGATCCGCTTCGGCAGGCGGCATGCAAGCCGACAAAACCACGCCGGCTGAGACGGCGGAAAACACGGCGGGGAATACACGGGGGCAATATCTCATACCTCGGTATCCTTTAATGAATGATTGAAGAATACAAGCCTGAATTCACCTTCCCCGCGAGCCTTCGTAGCCCCGTCGGCAATCTCGAAATGATGGTTCAAGATCGATCCCATTCGCCGAACGGTCTGACTACAGACCCGATCGTGAGATTACTGTTTCTCAGGCTCGCCTGAGCGGCGATTAGTGCGTATCCCCGCCGCGAAATCGCCGTTCCCGGCCGACGCGCCGGTATGAGCATTGAGGCCCGCCCGGGGTTGTTCCGCCCGGGCGTATTCTTCGAGAACCTCGGGGTCCGTTTCTTTTTGGCAAAGGGATTTCAGCCGGTCGCGGGCGTTGCCGCCGGCAATGCGGTGAATCGCCCAGACCGCATGAGCGCGAACGATCGGTTCGTCGTCTTTGGCGAGTCGCTCGAGAGCATCGAGAATCGCCGCCCGCTCGCTCGGTTCTTTGCCGCACGTGTTCGCCGCAACCACACACCCGTTTCGCATCAGCCCGCGCCACTTCAAACGCTTGACCGGACTTCTCCGAAATTCCTCGCTGAAGCGCTCCCGGGTCATACAGAGGATCTCCAGCAACGTGAGGTCCGCCAGCCGGTAGCGTTGTTCCAGCAACAATTGCCGCCCCGATCGGGCGAAGCGGTTCCATGGGCAGACGTCGAGACAGATGTCACACCCGAAAATCCGCCCTCCGATCAACGGTCGGAGTTCTCTGGGAATGATCCCTTTGTTTTCAATAGTCTGGTAGGATATGCACAACCGCGACTCCACCAGGCCCGGCTCGCGAATGGCATCGGTCGGGCACGCGTCGATGCAGCGTCGGCAGGTGCCGCAGAACTGGCCGGTGTCGCCCGCGCCTTCGACCGGATTTCCACCCACGAGCGGCGGATCCGGAATAAAACGGAGTCGCGTCACAATGCAGGCAAGAAACAACCAGTTCCCATGACTCCGGGAGATCAGCATCCCGTTTTTCCCCTGGAATCCGATCCCGCACCGGGCCGCGAACCCGCGCTCCATCACCGGTCCGGTATCCACGTAATACCGGTGGTCGGACGGACCGATTCCAAACCGCTCCTCAAGGAGCGTCCCGCACCGCTTCAACGCGGCCTCGATCATGTCATGGTAATCCTTGTACAGGGCATACTTCGCCCACATTTCCTGCCGGCGCGCCTTTTCTTCGCCGGGCCAATAATTGACCCCCAGCATAACCATCGAGCGCGCGCCGGGCAGCACCCTCGACGGATCCAGCCGTTTCTCCCGGGTCCGTTCAAGCCAACCCATGCCGGCGTGTCCGCCGTCATTGAGCCATTCGGCGAAGCGATCGGCGTAGATTGCGGGGGCCTCGGTTGCCGGCGCGAAGCGCACCTCGTCGAATCCCATGTCTTTGACGGCATTCCGAAAGGATTCCCGCTTCTCGATACTCGTCTTCCGTGACCCTGCGGGAGAGGGATCGGAACTCCTGGAGAGACTGCTCATTGACTCGGACACGTTTGGAACGCATGGATTTCCATGACATTCAACCCTAACTGAGACGCCTGGCGGATGCAACAGTCCAGCCCAATCCCCTCCTACTCCTCCAACTTTCGGGTTCCCCGCTCCCGGACTTCCCTGGAATAAATGCGTTGGATGTGGGCAAGCACCTCGCAGCGGGACCGGTGATCGGTCAGCACAAGCGACCCCGCCTCCCTGTAAATCGCTTCCCTGGCAGCCATGAGTTCGCGGATACGTTTTTCCGGATTATCGCAGTCCAGAAGCGGTCGCGCGCGATTGATGCTCGTCCGCTCAATGATCGTTTCGGGCGACGCGTACAGGGCGATCAGCACGCCCTTCGCTTTGAGGATGTCCACCATCCCGGGTTGCGTGATCAGCCCTCCCCCGCAAGCCACGACGCACCGTTGCGGGGGATGACCGTCCACAATAAAATCCCTCTCGTACCTGCGAAAAGCATCCTCCCCCTCCTGCTCGAAGATCTTTCGAACGCTCTTGCCCCTGGCGCGTTCGATCTCGGCGTCGCTGTCGAGAAACTTGAACCCGAGCCGCGAGGCGACCATTCGTCCGATCGTGCTCTTTCCCGTTCCCATGAATCCGACCAGGTAAAGGTTCGTCTCGGGTTTTGCTCCGTTATTGCTCTGCTTTGTCATTTCTTTTCGATAACCGGACAATCGCGCGCTCGCCGGTTCAGGTGGATCCGGGAATTAAGAATAAGCAATCGCCCCGATGGAACAACGCGAAAACGTCCCCGCTTTTTTCGCCGTCCGTCAACGATGCAAATCGCGTGCGGGCCCGGCGTTCTCCCACAATACGCCTTGCGTCCGGAGCCGTTTGCATTCAGTGTGCGATTCCATCCTCTCTCCGCCGGCGACCCTTCCGAAACCGCCCTCGCCCGGCGCGCCGCGCGCGAGCCCGGCGCCCGGAATCGGTAACCGGAATTTCTTGCCGGGCAAATCGCTTCGCAGGCGCCATCCATCCGGCGCAAACGCTCTAACTCCAATTCATCACGATGAAACTCTTTCAGCTCACCAAACAGGAAGTGAAAACCCTCTCCGTCCTGCTACTGCTCCTGCTCCTGGGATTTATCGGTTTGCTGGTCCTGTAGCCGCATCGAAACTGATTTCGCAGGGCGTCCGCTCGCGAACGCGTCGGCCCCCGTTCAGGCGATGTGCGCGGGATGCCCGCAAGCGGGCACAATACCGTTCCGATGCGCAGGATTCAAGAGATGTGCAAAGATCTTTTCGGATGCTAACCTTCGGAGGGTACTCTGTACGAACCTCGTAAACGCTGCGCCGCCAATCTGGAGGGTTTCCGGAAAGAGATGGCTTGCAAACTCGGGAATGAGCCGGTGGCTTCATGCCGATGAAAACGGAATGCTGGTGGAAGGAAAATGCGTGTGGCTGCATTCGTTGAGCACTTCCAAGCAGACGCTTTACCATATCGATCCGAAACGCGGGGGCAAAGCGATCGAACGGATGGGAGTGCTTCCCGAGTATCGGGGAAGGTTTGTGCATCACTTCTGGTCGGCTTACCTTGGTCTGGGTTTCGAGCATTCCATCTCCAACGAACATATCATCAGCAAGTTGACCTACTTTGAGGATCTTGGGCAAAGTTGGGCGCGCCACCTGAAGCGCTTGCTGCAACGCGCCTGCCGGGAGCCTGAGGCGAAACCTTCCGACAAATGGCGAAAGAGTTACCACCGATGTCTGGAGCAAGGCCGAAAGGAAAACCCTTGGAAACCTCCGGTTCTCAAGTCGGGACAACGAGATTGGGTGGCCAAACCGAATGCGCTCAACCTTACCGATCGCCTCAACGAGCACGAAGAATGGGTGTTGGCGTTTCTCTATCACGAGGAGGCCCCCTTCACGTATAACCAAGCCGAGCGTGACGTACGCATGGCAAAGATCCGGCAAGAGTTATCCGGCTGCTTCCACAGTTGGAAGGGAGCGGAGATCTTCGCCGCCACTCGTTCCTACCTGTCCACATGCGTCAAACAATGGGTACCCCTCCTTGAGGCATTAACCGACGCAATGTCGGGTACCACTAGCACTCTTGCTTGAAACGGTCCTATTGCACCTGAGCAGTTACGTTAATATTTGGAAAACCCCATCGAAACCGAATTGTGTTCCCGCTCCCATCAGTTGACAATTGCATTCAGATCCTGGGAAATCGCACTGACCATAATCCAGTTCGACCCCTTCGACCGAAACCACCAGATCTCTAACCGTTATGAAAACCCTCACCCCTCTCGTTTGCCTGGCAGCCGTCGTCGGCTGCTTGATTCTCTCTACAGCACCGATTTTGGCGTCATACGCGGTGACTGAAGCCGAATTGGAGGAACGGTTGTCCAAAATCCACGGTGAAGCGGTTGGCTCCGCAATGGCGGCTCGAGTATTCCAATCCTTCGAAATCCCCACGGAGGTGATCGAGCAAAGACTGATCGGCCAATACGGGGCACGGTGGGACACGTTCTCCCCGGATCGGCGCGAGCGTCTCGTTGCCGACCATCGCGAACTCCTGACGAACGCCGCCCATGCCGAGGCGGAGCGCGCAGAGTACGGGGAGTTCGATCCGGACGCCCACGAGCCCCGCCCGCCGCGGGAGCTGCCTGATTTCAGTGAATTCCTGCGGCCTCCCTTGATCGACTCCGAGGGGAACTTGACTACCGGCGCCCAAATGAGGGAGGCCCGTCTGCAGCGGTCGATCGAGCGGATTTCCGAGCTCAGGGAGCACCAACAGATGATGCGCCGGCGGGCGGAGGAATCGTCCTTGGAAACCGGGCACCCCCTTCGTTGGGATGATTCCGAAGGCCATGGATCGACCGAACTGATCGTGATCGACGATGATGGGCGCCACCGTTATTACCGAACAATGAATTACGAAGGCGCCCACACCATCTCGACCGACGGGGTGAAGGAAACGGGGTCACGCCGATAGATGCTGTTCGTCCGGGGGGTTACGTGCCTGGACGAGTGGCCCGCGAGGCAAGGGACGGAGCGTGGACGGGGGGGTGTTCCGTTCTCCGTACAGCGCTTGCAAGCAAGCACGCCACAATACCGGAGAGGGCGGCTCTGCTCCCTTCCCTCCTCTGCGGTGCTGCGAAACATCCTGAGACATGAAACTCGGTACATTCCGAAATTGACGCGCCCGTATCGAAGTTGTCGCGCCCATATTCATCGGGCGAGGCCCGATGCTGCGGATCCGGTCTTGCCGGATGGTCGCTGACCGTGTGAAAACATCGGGATGCATTGCATGAATCCGCGCCTCGCATGAAATGACTGTTCTTGAAAAATTGGTTTGGTTGTTCGGGATTCTGTGCGTTGTGATTCTCCTTCCGCTTGTCGGAGCGATGATCGAGGGAGAGCCCGTGGAGGGCTTTCTGGATTCTCCGCCGCAATCGGAGGAACGGCAGGAACCGTTTCTGTCTCCGGTATCATGGGTTGCCCTCGCCGGAAGCGGAGTAGCGCTCGTGTTGCTCTGGTTTGTCTTCAGGCGAAAACCGCCGGAGGAGCTCGTCCGCCCGGCGAGACCGCAGCGTGCGGCCCGCTTTCCCTGGTGGGGATGGACGGCGGCCGGATGGACGCTGGGTTTCTGGGTGCTCGCCTGGACTCGGTTCGATTGGTTCGCCCCGTTCCAGGACTACACCTTCACTCCCCTCTGGCTCGGCTACATCGGCGTCGTCAACGCGCTGGTCGTCGCCCGCGCGGGAACGTGTCCGGCGACGAGCGCGCCATTGCGCTACGCCCTCCTCTTTCCGGCGAGCGCATTGTTCTGGTGGGTTTTCGAGCAGTTGAACCGTCACACCCAAAACTGGATGTACGCGGGGGCCGAGGAAATTTCCGCCACGGAGTACATCCTGCACGCCAGCGTTTCGTTCTCGGTCGTTCTCCCCGCCGTCTTCGCCACCGCGTGCTGGCTGAAGACCTTTCCCCGCCTGAACCGGTTTCTCGCGGCCGGACCTCGTATTACGATTGAGGATACACTTCGATTCAGGGCGGGGTTCGGCGCCGCCGGCGGCGCCGTTCTCATTGCAATCGGAGCGTGGCCGGAGACATTATTTCCTCTTCTCTGGGTCGCGCCTATCCTCGTCCTGCTCGCCTGGCCTCCTCCCCGAACGCGCTGGACGTGCGCCGGCAGGCTCGGGTCCGGCGACTGGCGCTGGGTCGGCGCCTGGGCGCTGGCCGCCCTCGTGTGCGGATTTTTCTGGGAGATGTGGAATTATTTCAGCGCCTTGAAATGGGTGTACGGCGTCCCGCATTTTCACGCCCTCATGATTTTTGAAATGCCGCTCCTCGGCTATTTCGGGTACCTTCCTTTCGGGGTCGTGTGCGGGATGGCCGTCATTTGCATCTACCCCATTGATGCTAATAAAAAATCCGCATGGGCGTGAAAGTGCGTCCTGCTACGAAAACGCTTCGATGTATGGGCAACATTAAAGATAATAAGAATTCGTTTGGTTACCACTATTGAAGCGGCGAATCAGGCGCAAGTTTACCGGTTAAGCGCAAGTTGGTCAGTCGGCGGCGATTTCGGTCTGATAAAAATTTCCCGGAGCAGGGCATTTGACAATTGGACGGCCATGAGGAAACCGCCGGTGACGAGGGCGAGGCGGGGGATGAAGAAATCGAACGTTCCGGTGGGGGTTGTCTCTCCGGACCCGAGGAGCGCGAACCGATAGCCGTAGAACGTCAGGTATATAATGTAAATGAGGAGGACGGCGTGCATGCCGATCGACAGCGCGCGCCGCAGCGGCGCGGGGAGGAGGTTCGGAATGAAGGTAATTCGGATGTGCCCGTCGTTGCGAATGAGGCAACTGCAGCCCCACATGATCAGGTAGGCCTGAATAAATCCCGCCAGTTCCGGAAGCCAGCGAAGGGGAATGTCAAATACGTAACGAAGCGCCACTTGCGTGAACAAGGCAATGAATAGCGCCCCGAGAAACGTGGTAACGGCAAACAGGACCCATCGATCGAGCACACCTGTCGCCTTATCCAGCATACGGACCGCGGATCGGAAGGCTCCTGCGGGCGCGTCGATTTCGGGCGTGGCGTCGGGGTCTCTCATCAGAATCCGAGGATGCGCGGAAGGGTTTCCGAGACGGCGGGTACGAAGGTCACGGCCATAGCGAGAATTATGAAGGAAATGATGTACGGCCACATGTACCGCGTCAGTTCCTCCACCGGAATCCTCCCCACAAGGGCGGTGGTCAGGAGCGTGCCGCCGACGGGAGGGGTCAGATGCCCAACGCCCAGGGCCATGATCATGGTCATGGCGGCATGGACCGGACCGAATCCCAGTTCCGGCCCGTGGAGAATCGGCAAGAGAATGGGCCCGAAAAGCAGTACATTCGTTGTGCGGTCAACGAACATCCCGGCACAGACGAGAATCCCGACTATCAGCATGAGCAGGATGATATAATTGTCCGTGATGCTGCCCAGCATGCCCATGACGGCCTCCGGCACGTTTCGACGGGCGATCACATAGGAAAACGACTGGGCCATCGCGATCAGAATCA
The DNA here is from genome assembly GCA_007130045.1 of Opitutales bacterium. Lineage (GTDB taxonomy): Bacteria > Verrucomicrobiota > Verrucomicrobiia > Opitutales > T3Sed10-336 > PXDC01. The sequence goes on along the minus strand of SLTG01000008.1, from coordinate 48,427 downwards.
TGATCGCGGCGGTGGTGAGCGCTGTTTGCCGCATCAACTCCGGGAGTTTCCGGATCGGCAGCGTCCCGTAGATGACGATCAGAGTCAGTGCGTAGGCCACCGCGACGGCGGAGGCTTCGGTTGCAGTGAAGATCCCGCCGAAGATTCCCCCGAGAATTATGGCCGGGAGACCGAGCGCGGGGAGGGCGCGTAGCAGGCAGCGCAGGATTTCGCGCCCCGATTGCCGTCGGCTCCGGGGGTAGTTTCCCTTCCTGACCATGAAATAGGTCTGCACCGAAAGCATCAGGGCCAGCAAAAGACCCACTCCCGCGCCGGCGGCAAAAAGAGCGCCAATCGATACGCCAAAGGCCGCCCCATAGACAATCAGCACGATGCTGGGAGGCAGCAGTGGCGTGAGGGTTCCCGAGGCGGCTGTCAACGCGCCTGCGAATCCTCTGGGGTATCCTTCCCGCTCCATAGCAGGTATCAAGGTGGTTCCAAGCGCGGCGACGTCCGCGTGGGCGGAGCCGGAGATCGACGAAAAGAAAACGCTCGCCCCGATATTTACCTGCGCAAGCCCGCCCGTAAGGTGACCGAGCAACGCCTTCGCGAGATCCAACAGCCTGTCTATCAGGCCGCCGGCACTCATGATCTGTCCTGCGAGCAGGAACATCGGAATCGCCATGAAACTCGTTCCGGTGAGGCCCCGGAAAATCTGTTGAAAGAGGATCGTGAGGGTACCCTCACGACCGGTGTCCAAGTAATGAAGGAACGCGGCGATACCCATGGCGCCAAACACCGGCATTGCCAGGAGAATCAGGACGATAAGGACGACGAACATCCATACAACGATCATTCGTCCAACTCCCGGGCACTGTCGTTTGACGGCGTCGCATGCCGCCCGTGATATGCCTCAATACGTTCGTGCGCCGCTTCAACCGCTTCCATGACCGTATCCAGATATTCCGTCGATAATTCGCGGGACATATACGCCAGGCCGTGCTCGCGCCCGATTTCACGCCATTGGGACAATTCGTCGGCGGTGGGTTGGTAAACTTGCCTACCGGCCTTGCGCATCTCGGTCAACGCCTGATCGCTTTCACGCATGGCCGCCACATTTTGCGTGAAAACCGCAAGCAGCGCTGCTTCGCCGACAATTTCCCGGTACCTCTCGGGGAGGGACTTGTAAAAATCATTGTTCACGACGTACCAGTGATAGTCGAACATGTGACCCGTAAGGCTCACGTACTCGCTGACCTCGAGCAGGCCCGCCTCCCACGCGGATGCCAAGCCGCCTTCCGTGCCGTCGATCATGCCCGTTTGTAGCGCCGTGTAGCGTTCGGCGGCCGGGATCGTGAGAACCGAGCGGACACCCAGGGCTTCGAAGAGGCTGACATACAGCGGCGCCTCCATCGTTCGCATCACAATGCGGTGTTCGGTCAAATCCGCCGGCGTCCGGATCGGGCCCCGCGTCGTGTACATGTGGCGGATCGCGTTTTCGGCCGCACCGAGAAAGCGAAGTGTGTTGCCGGACCGCTCCAGCCAATGCTCGCGGATGAACGCGACATGCGCGGGATCGAGCATCAGAGTCCAGGCCGTAATCCGGTCCGGGAAGAGAAAGGGGAGATTATAAGCCTGCACTTCCGGAATAACACCCGTTAGACCGGGAGTCGTTGCGTTGACCACCTCAAGTTCCCCGAGCCGGAGCTGGTCAATCACTTCCCGGTCGGTGCCGACGGCGCCCCACGGAAGGAGTGTGACTGTCATGTCGCCATCCGTCGCCGTTTCGACGTGGTGCTTGAACACCTCTGATCCGGCCCGCGTATAGGAGAGGTCCTGATCGACCATCGTAATCCGATAGGTGGCGGTACGCCGGGTCTCGCTTTCTTCGTCCTCCCCTGTCCCATCGCCGCATCCTGAAACAGTCAGAGCGCAGACCAACACAAAACAGGAGCCAATCATTTTACCGATCGATTTCATCGTCGGACACTCAAAACCGCTGGGCGAAAGAATTCGAATAATGTTCATGGACAACAACAAATGCTTGGATTGATTCTGGAATTTCCGGCCTCAAGGCACGATGGTCACCTTAGGTAAATCCCAGGGAAAAGCAACCGCAGAAATTATGTCCATCAGTCTTGAGCATGGGATTTCAATAAGAACGGCTTTAGCACCGGCGAGTGATCAATCGTTACACCAACTCATGCATTCGTCCCTCTACGACAATTAACCGGTCGTTCAGCCGCAGCACCGGCCACTGTCACACACACGTGAATACCGGACTCAAGCAGTCACAAAGTTATGACACTGGCAGCCAGCGCCACAAAATAGCGATGAGTCTTGACCCTCCAAGCCATTCAACCGAATCCACAGGCGGCGCGGCAGAAACCGGATGTCACGTAAGCGTGACAGCGCCCCACCAAACCGCCCTACGGGAAGGCCCTGCAGGCCTGTGATTTCCGGGATTCACACATGACCCCCGGGTCGACACGGCGAGGAATCACGCACGCCGAAACCGTCTGTATAGCGGCGTCGTACCGGAATGTCATCGTTCTGATAGATCCTGAAGCATGCTCACCGTGTCCCCGCATTTCACGCGCTTGAATGTCGCAGCCACCCGGTTGGCATAGCCCATGCTTTAAACCAGGAACACCTTCGGTTTCCACACAACGGAAAAACTCAATGAGCAATACTTACACAACAAAGGACAGTCGCTGCCAAGCGTTTCACCCAATCTCCTGCGAGAATCCAATTCCAAACCAGCACGAGCTTCCATGAAAGACCAATCCCTGCCAGCGCTCGACAAAGACCCGGCCGACGGCGCCTCGATTCTTTCCGTGCCACGCACGATCCGCGACTCGGTCATCCGCATCGCGGGGAATTCCCAGGACGGCATCCAGTCGGTCGGCGCCATGCTCGCCCGCTTGGCAGGTCGAAGCGAGATGGATGTCATGACTTACATGACCATCCCCGCCACGATCTCCGGAGGCCCCTCGATCTTTCAGGTCCACATGGGCGCCGGCGAGGTCCTCACCCCCGGGGACACTTCGGATATCCTGGTAGCCTTTTACCAACATTCGTACGAAGACCACTTGGACAACCTCCGCGACGGCGGCATCCTGCTTTACGATTCGACCCACGTAAGACCGGACATCGGCGTGCTCCGCGCCCGCAGGATCACGCCGGCCGGAGTTCCGATGACCTCGCTCACGATCGAGGTTCTCGGCGGTACCGGAAAACAGAAAGGGAAGAATATTTTCCTCATGGGCCTGCTGGCTCGGGCCTTCGACCTGGACATGAAAAAGGTCCGGAAGCTGATCAAGGAACGCTTCGCCGGCAAGGACGAATCGGTCGTCCGCAACGCGCTTCTGGCGTTGAACGGCGGATATGCCTATTCCATCGGCAACGTCATGTCGCTGTATTCTTTCGAAGAACCCGAAGCCACGGGCCGGCCGAAGGTCACCATGACCGGGAACCAGGCTCTGGCGTACGGCGCCATCGCCGCGGGCGTCCGCTTCGGGGCCGCCTACCCGATCACTCCGTGGACGGAGGTGATGGAGCAATTGCGCCGCGACCTTCCGCATTACGGAGGCACATTCCTGCAGACCGAAGACGAACTTGCGGCCATCTCCGCGGCGCTTGGCGCGGCATACGGCGGCACCGTCTCAATGACCGGGTCCAGCGGGCCCGGAATAGCCTTGAAGAGCGAAGCAATCAGCTACGCCGTCATGGCGGAGATTCCGATCCTGATCGTTGACGTTCAGCGGGGCGGTCCCTCGACGGGACTGCCGACCAACGTGGAGCAGTCCGATCTCAACCAGGCCCTTCATGCCGGACACGGAGACGCTCCCCGCGTGGTCATGGCCCCGGCGAATGTTGAGGACTGCTTCTATCTGGTTATCGAAGCGGTGCGGATTGCGCACAAGTACAGCGTGCCGGTCATGTTTCTGAGCGACCAGGCCCTCGCCACCCGGATCGAAGCGTTCAACCTGCCCGACCTTTCGACACTGAAGCAGGTCCCGCCGGCGCCTCGCGAGGCGCTCGCCACTCACATGGCGTACGACCTGGAATCCATCACATGTCACGCCCCGCCGGGAACGCGAATCAAGGATGGGAAATATCCCAATATCACCGGCTTGGAACACACCGAAAACGGGCACCCGTCGGCGAATCCCAAGACGCACGCGGCCATGACGGCGAAGCGCCGGGATAAGCTCGTCGCGCTCGCCCGCGAACTCCCGCCGCCCGAGGTTTACGGACCCCGGGAAGGCGAGATTCTTCTCGTCGGTTGGGGTTCGACCGGAGGGATCATTCGCGAGTCGGTGGACCGCGCCGCAAGCCAGGGGAGAACCCTCAGTTCGCTGCACCTGCGCCACCTCAATCCACTCCCCGAAGGCCTCGAAGAAATCTTCCTCCGTTTCCAGCACGTCTTCGTTGTGGAAATGAACGACTGCGACACCAACGGATGCGGCCACCTCGGGCGGCTCCTGCGGGCCGAAACCTGCCTGAAACGAATCCGCGGGATCACGAAGACCGACGGTCTATCCTTCCGCGTCCGTGAAATCCTGCAACGACTTCCGGAGGTCGAGACCGCCGCCGAAACCCCCTAACCTCAATCCCGACATGCAAGACACGAACACATCCTTTCCGGAAACGGCCGCCAACGGAACCGCAGCGCCCGAACACGCGCATACGCTCACCAAGGCGCAACTCAAAGCAGACAAGCCGACCTGGTGCCCCGGCTGCGGCGACTTCGCAGTCCTCGCGGCCTACCAGAAACTGCTGGAGAAACTGAATGTCCCGCAGGAATCCATCGTCACCCTTTCGGGCATCGGGTGCTCGTCGCGCTTTCCGTACTTCGTCAACACCCACAGCGTCCACTACATTCACGGCCGTATTCTTCCGTTCACGACGGGATTGAGCCTCACCCGTCCCGACCTCCATCCCTTCGTGTTTATCGGCGACGGCGACGCCTTTTCGATCGGAGGCAATCACTTCGACCACTGCGCCCGGAAAAACGTGCGCATGACGGTGATTGTCATGGACAACCAGGTTTACGGTCTCACCAAGAAACAAACCTCCCCCACTTCCCCGGTCGGCTTCCGCTCCAAAACGGATCCATGGGGGTCAAAGGTTACCGCGTTGAATCCAACCAAAAAACTGATTTCGAGCGGCGCCAGCTTCGTTGCCCGCACCATTGCCGCGAACCCCGCCCACTTGCTGGAGATGCTGGAAGAGGCAACGAATCACGACGGCTTCTCGGTCGTCGAGTGCCTCTCGGAATGCGTCCAGTTTAACGGCGGGTGCTTCGACGGCGCCGTCCCGCGCAAGGGCGGCGAGTTCCCTCTTGTTCCCGACGACCACGACGTCACGGACGAAGAGGCGGCCTACGCGTTGACGAAAAAGCGGTTTCCCGGGTATTTCGGTGTGTATTACAAGTCGCGCCGTCCGACCCTGAACGAAACCGAGGCCGAAATCGTCGGGCAAGCCGAGTCACGGCCCAAAGGCCTCCTCGCTTCCGAGGTTCTCATGTCGGCACTGGAGCGTTTAACCTGAGGACAAACCGATGGACAACACGGGTAGCGGAATGGACCGCCAGCGAAACATAAACGGATACCGGACGGAATATTCATTGAGAACTTCCGGGGTTCCTGTACCATCAAGGCCCGAATCCGGAACTATAGGAACCGGACAGGCAGGCGCGACGTGAGCGAACCACTACAGATCCACATTATCTACCTGATGGCCTTTGGCCTTCTGGGACTCATCTTCGCGCTCGTCCCGCTCATCATCGCCCACCTTCTCATGTCCCGGGGCGCCCGACAGACCATGAACCGGGCGGGCCAATTCATCGAGTGCGGCGCGGAGCCCATCGGCGACGCCTGGATCCGCTACAGTGCGGTTTACTATCTTTACGCTCTGGTCTTCGTAGCCTTTGCCGTGGCCGTCATCTTTCTCATCCCGGTAGCGGTCATCTACGACCGGGTGTTCCCCTACCGGGACCTAGTCGGTCTCTTTGTTTTCCTTGGAATACTGTCCCTCGTCGTTGTGTATGCCTGGATAAAGGGCGTCTTTAAGTGGGTGCTCCGCCCGCCGCCCGCGCAAATCAAGAAGGAAGTATCATGAATTACGAAACAACCGGCGGCTCCAAGCAATCATCTCCTCAGCCGGATCTTTCCTCGATCGTCAAATTCGCGAAACTGGACGAGTTGGTGGCCCTAGGACGGGCCAACTCGCTTTGGCCACTGACCTTCGGATTGGCCTGCTGCGCCATCGAGATGATGGCGGCGGGCGCCTCGCGCTTCGACATTTCCCGCTTCGGAGCGGAGGTCTTTCGGCCCTCTCCGCGACAGGCCGACGTGATGATCGTGGCCGGAACGGTCAACCGGAAGATGGCCGATATGGTCAAGACCCTCTACGACCAGATGCCGGAGCCGAAGTGGGTCATCGCCATGGGCAACTGCGCCATGTCGGGGGGGCCCTTCGTCAATCCGGATCAGTATTCGGTGGTGCTCGGGGTCGAGAAACTTTTCCCCGTCGACATCTATGTGCCGGGGTGCCCGCCCCGCCCCGAGGCGCTCATTGAAGGGATCCTTGAACTGGAGGAAAAGATAACCAGCCACCGGCGGTGGCCCAAAGTCGAAACGGAATGAGCCAATCGATCAAACACCTCCACGAGCGATTCCAAAAATTGTTTCCCGCCATGGACGCCGACAATCCTTCCCCCGCCGATGAAGCCGGAACGGATTCGAGAGAGGAGGCGGAGCCGCTCGAAGCCGAGGCGCCTGCGGCAGTCCCGCAACTGCGCTGCCGCCGGACGGAGCACGCCAAAGCGGGTTACGATCTCGACCTCGCCGTCGAGCCCCAACAGGTCCTCGAAGCGGCCGGGGTTCTGGACGAGGGCGGCTTCGCCATCGACATGATCACCGGGATCGATTGGCCGGATGACAACCAGTTCGAACTGATCTATGATTTCCTCCACTTCCAGGGGCCGGCCCGTGTCGTTGTGCGAACCCGTGTCCCCCGCGACAGGCCGGAGATCGCCAGCCTGTCCGCCATCTTCCCCGGAGCCAATTGGCACGAGCGGGAGACAGCCGAGTTTTACGGTATCCAGTTCACCGGCCACCCCAACCCGATTCATCTCCTCCTCCCGGACGATTTTCAGGGATTTCCACTCCGCAAGGACTTCAAACCCGAACCCGACCCGTCATGATGGAGTTGCAACCCGTTCACGCCACCGGTCCCCAGGAAACCTTCGTCCTCAACCTGGGCCCCCAGCATCCCGCCACCCACGGGGTTCTGCGGATCAAGCTGACGATGGACGGTGAGTTCATCAAAGACGCCGTCATCGTCGCGGGCTACGTGCACCGCGAACACGAGAAAATGGGAGAGAACCGGACCTGGGCTCAGTTCCTCCCGAATACGAGCCGGATCGACTACCTTTCCGCGATGATGTACACGCACGCCTACGTCGGGGCGGTCGAACGGGCCTGCGGAATCCAACCGCCGTCCCGCGCGGAGTATATCCGCGTCATCACCTCGGAGCTGAACCGGATCTCCAGCCACCTCGTCTGGTGGGGAGCCTATCTCCTGGACCTCGGCGGAATGACCCCTCTGCTCTACGCCTTCGATGATCGTGAGAAAATCCTCGATCTGCTCGAGGCCCTCACCGGCGCCCGTCTGACCTACTGCTACTACCGGTTCGGCGGGGTTTTGGAAGATGTGGATGACAATTTCATCGCCGGAACACGCGCCTTCGTGAAAGAGTTCCGGCCCCGCCTGAGAATGTTCCGGCGCCTGGTTTCGGAGAATATTATTTTCCGCAAGCGCGTGGAAAACATAGGCATAATCGACGCCGAAATGTGCCGCAAATACGGAGCCACCGGGCCAATGATTCGCGGCGCGGGCGTCCCCTACGATGTCCGGCGGGCCGAACCCTATTCGGTTTACCCCGAGCTGGACTTCGAGGTCGCGACCGATCCCGCGGCCGACAGCATGGGACGCTACAAGGTGCGCATGGAGGAAATGGAGCAGAGCCTGCGCATCATTGAGCAGGCCCTGGACCGGCTTCCGGACGGCCCCGTGATGGCTAAGGTGCCGCGGGTCATCAAAGTCCCCGCCGGGGAATACTGCTACGCCACCGAAGCCGCGCGGGGGCGTTTTGAGGTACGGATCGTGAGCACGGGCAAACTCATCCCCCACCGGATTCGCCTCCGCACCCCCTGTTTCGGCAATCTCAGTCTCTTTGAGGAGGCCGCCCGCGGTATGATGCTGGCCGACGGCATCGCCATGATGGGCAGCCTCGATCTGGTGATACCCGACATCGACCGATGACTACAGTGGAACCCATCCGACTCCTTCTCTTCCTCGTCGGCGCAGCGAGCTTCGTCGGTCTCAACGCGGCCTATCTCGTATGGGTCGAACGCAAGAGCGCCGGACGCTTCCAGCGGCGGGCCGGACCGACTGAAGTGGGCTACGCGGGACTGCTTCAACCGATTGCCGACGCCATTAAGTTGATGTCGAAACAGCTTATCGTGCCGCCGGGAGCCGACCGTTTCCTATTCCGTATGGCGCCCGTAATGATGATGCCCCCCGCCATCATGGCATTCGCCATTCTGCCCTTCAGTGAGCATCTGGTTGCCATCGACTTCAATGTCGGGCTAATCGCCCTGTTCGCATTCAGTTCGTTCAACGTCATCGCGGTCATGCTCGCGGGCTGGTCCTCCAGAAACAAATACGGCATCATCTCCGCCGCGCGCGTAGTCTCGCAAAACGTGGCCTATGAGATCCCTATGATGCTTGTTATCATCACCATGCTCCTTGTGTCGGGCACCCTCAGCCTTACGGGGATCGTCGAGCAACAGGCCGGAGCCTTCTGGAACTGGAACCTCTTCAATCTGGCGGCCAACCCCCTGATGCCCGTCACGTTCATCATTTTCTTCATCTGCATGCTCTCCGAAACAAACCGGGCGCCCTTCGACATGGCCGAGGCGGAGAGCGAACTGGTCGCCGGCGCCTATACGGAGTACGCCGGGATGGGCTTCGGCGTCTTCTTCATGGCGGAATACGCCAACATTATCATCGGTTGCGCCCTCGCCGTCATACTTTTCTTCGGCGGCTGGCACAGCCCGATCGGCGTCTTCCCCGGGGTGATTTGGTTTCTCCTCAAACTATACCTCCTTATCTTTATCGTCATCTGGGTCCGCTGGACGTTTCCACGCACTCAGTTCTACGGATTGCTCAACCTTTCCTGGAAAATCCTCATCCCTGTAACGCTCTTCACCTTTCTGCTCTCCAGTGTAATGATCAAAATCTTTTAATCATGAATAACATCTTCAAAGACGTCGCCGGTGGTTTCATCAGTCTCATGATCGGCATGGGGATCACCCTCAAGGAATTTTTCCGCAAACCGGTCACCGTCCACTACCCCCGCGAGAGTTTGAAGATGACCCCCCGCTATCGCTCGCACATTATCTTTACCCCGGACGAGGACGGCGCGTCCAAGTGCATCGCCTGCAACATGTGTGTGAACGCCTGCCCGAGCCAATGCATCTACGTGGAGGGCGAGAAGAAGGAGGGGGCGAGAAAGAAATCGGTCACCAAGTACGAACTGAACTTCACAACGTGCAGCCTCTGCGGAGCGTGCGTGGAAGTCTGCCCGACCGACGCGATCGATTTCTCCAAACGTTATAATCTGGCCTCTCCCGACAAGGAGCGGTTCCGCCGCATGGATCTCTGCAAGGATCTGGAGGAAAGGAATCGGAAAAAATGACCCCGTTTCCCGCCTCGGAATACGTCGTCCTGCCGATCTTCATCCTTTTTCTGGGCGCCACCCTGGCCGGAGCACTCATTGCCGTATTCACCAAATGGATTATCCGAAGCGTCTGCGGGCTGGCTTTGGCTTCGGTAGGGCTCGCGGGCATGTTCTATTTCCTCAACAGCCCTTTTCTGGCCGTGATCCACATCCTGATCTACATCGGGGCCGTCTGTATCACCATTATATTCGCGATCATGCTCGCCGAACCCGACGAACCCACGGACGCACCCGGCCAGCATTCCCTTTCCTGGACCCTGGGCGCAGCGGCGGCGGCCGGCGGCGTCTTCCTGGCGCTCGCCTTGCTGGGTCTCAAAGGCGACTGGCCGGCGCCCCCAAAACAGGTGAGTGACGGGTCCGTGGAAAATATCGGCGTCGCCCTTCTCACCTCCCAGAGCCTCGCATTTTTGACGATCGCCCTCGTCCTCCTCGTCGCCATTCTTGGCGCCATCGCCATCGCCCGGAAAGGGAGGCACATGGAATGAACCTGCTCGAAATGCACCAGAATCCCTCCGTCTATCTCGTCCTCGCGGCGCTGCTTCTCGCCATCGGACTCTTCGGACTTATTCGGCGCCACACCCTCGTCGGGATGCTCATCTCCGGGGAGCTTATCTTCGGGGCGGCCATGCTCAACCTCATGGCGGTAAACCGGTTTTTCGCGCCCGACCCCACGACCGGCCAGGTCTTCGTCCTCTTTATCATGGGCCTCTCGGCGGCCGAGGTGGCAATCGCCCTTAGCATCGTGATCGCGGTTTACCGCAATTACCAGTCTATTCAGACCAACGAACTTTCACAGATGAAGGGCTGAGACTATGGAGACGATCACCGACCCGCGCCTGCTGATCGCGATCCTGGTCCCCTTGCTCGGGGCGGGCCTGATCATGGTAACCGGCAGACGCCCCAACTTGCGCGAAGGCGTCACGCTCCTTGCGGCGGTGACCCTCTTTGGCACGGTCATCTCGCTCATCCCGGACATTCTCGCTGGGCGCACCTTCACCTGGACGCTAGTCGAGCTGCTTCCCGGACTGAGCTTCACCCTCCGAGCCGACCCGCTTTCCATGGTCTTTGCCCTCACGGCCTCCTCCCTATGGATCCTCGCGGTATTCTATTCGGCGGGCTACATGCGGGGACTGGGCGAGCGATCCCAGACGCGCTTCGGCACCTGCTTCGCCCTCGCGCTCTTCGGAGCCATTGGCTGCGCCCTCTCCGACAATCTTCTCACACTCTACCTCTTTTACGAGATCGTCAGCATCACGACCTACCCGCTCGTCGCGCACCACCAGGACCGCGAGGGCTATGCAGGAGGCCGCAAATACCTCGCCTACCTCACGGTCACGGCCAAGGCCCTCGTCCTGCCGGCGATGGTGCTCCTCTACGTCCTCAACGGCAACCTCGACTTCGCACACGACTCCGCCTCCGGAGTGCTTTCGGAGGGGGTCCACCGCTGGGTAGTGACGGGGCTCTATATCGCTTTCCTCATCGGCTTCGCGAAGAACGGCCTCATGCCGCTTCATCAGTGGCTTCCCGGCGCCATGGTCGCGCCCACCCCGGTGAGCGCGCTCCTGCACGCGGTCGCGGTCGTCAAGGTCGGAGTGTTCGCCACCGTCCGGGTTATGCTTTATATCTTCGGCACGGAGACCATGGCCGATCTCAATCTCGGTCTGCCGACGGCGTGGTTTGTTTCGATCACCATTATCATCGCCTCGCTTATCGCGCTGGGCAAGGACGATCTGAAAGCGCGGCTCGCCTTCTCCACCGTCAGCCAGCTCGCGTACATCGTACTCGGGGTGGCACTGCTCACGCCCTACGGAATCGCCGGGGGACTCATCCATATCGCCAACCACGCCTTCGCCAAGATCACCCTTTTCTTTTGCGCCGGCGCCATCTACGTCGGCGCGCACCGCAAGAAGATCTCGGAGATGGGGGGCCTGGGGCGTGCCATGCCATGGACCTTCGCCGCCTTCGCCATCGCCTCCCTGAGCATGATCGGAGTCCCCGGGGTGGCCGGATTCATCAGCAAATGGCATCTTCTGCTGGGGGCATGGGATGCCGGATCGATGGGCCTTATTCTCGTCCTCCTCACCAGCACCCTGCTCAACGCGGCGTATTTCGGCCCGATCGTTTACCACGGCTTCTTCGGAGAACAGACCGCCGAATCATCGGATCCCCCCGTGCGGGAGGCGTCCCCCCTGATTGTCGTTCCCCTCATAATCACGGCCATCCTGTCCGTCCTGATCGGGATCTTCCCCGGTTTCTTCATGCAATTCGTCCAACTGGTTCTGCCATGATCCTTCTCCGTATAATCGAAGGCCTGCGCGCGCATTCAGGCACTCTGCTGAAGGCGGGTTGGGGGATGCTGGCGCTGTTTGTTGTGCTCGACGCCCTGCCTTTTCTCGTGGACAAGTCGGAAGCGCACACCGCCGTCGAACGGCTTCCGGGATTCTGGGCCTTCTACGGGCTGGCCGCGAGCTTCCTTCTACTGATCTTCGCCAAAACCGCCGGCCGCCTCGGCATCCAACAGGGGAAGGATAAGTGCGATGAATGAGTTCTGGCTGCATCCCTCCCTCCTTCTTCTCCTGGGTGCGGCCGTGCTGCCGCTCCTTCCGCAAGCCCTCCGGAAATTCTGGCTCCTCGCCGTTCCCGCCGGCGTCCTCGTTCTCGTCCTGAACATGCCCATGGGCGAATTCGGCAGTGTCCGCTTCCTCGACTGGACTCTCGAATTCGGACGGGTGGACGCGGTCAGTCGGGTCTTTGCGATCATCATGGCGCTGATGTGCCTGCTGGGAACACTCTACGCACTGAAGGTAGAGAATACCGGCGAACATGTCGCGGCCTGGACCTACGTGGCCGGATCGCTCGGAGTCATTTTTGCGGGCGATTTGCTGGTCCTCTTCCTCTTCTGGGAACTGATGGCGCTCTCGTCGGTCTTCCTGATATGGGCCCGCCGAACCCCCGAATCGCTCGCAGCGGGGTTCCGCTACCTCCTCGTCCACACCGCCGGAGGCGTAATTCTCCTCGCAGGCATCGTCCTCTACGGCGCGGGCCAGGGCGGTGATTTCAGTTTCAATGCGTTTTCTCCCGCCGACCCCTCCCTCGCCGTCTGGTTGATACTCGTCGGATTCCTTTTGAATGCGGCGGTCCCCCCTCTCCACGCCTGGCTGCCCGACGCCTATCCCGCGGCCACCTTCAGCGGCTCGGTCTTTCTTTCCGCGTTTACCACCAAGACGGCGGTTTACGCCCTCTGCCGCGGATTCGCGGGGTTTGAGATCCTCATCGTCCTCGGGGTCATCATGGCCCTTTACGGAGTCGTGTACGCCTTCCTCACCAACGATCCCCGGCGTCTCCTCTCCTACCACATCGTCAGCCAGGTCGGCTTCATGGTCGCGGGGGTCGGCATCGGCACGGCGATGGCGATCAATGGAACCATCGCCCACGCCTTCGCCCACATCCTCTACAAGGGCCTGCTCTTCATGGGTGCCGGCACCGTCCTGTTCATGACCGGAAAAAGCAAATTCACCGAGCTCGGCGGGCTGTATGCGAAAATGCCCTGGACGATGTTTTTCACCCTCGTCGGAGGGCTTTCCATCTCGGCCTTTCCCTTCTTCAGCGGCTTCATCAGCAAATCCATGACGATCGGGGCGGGTTACGAGGCCCACCACTACTGGGCCGTCTACCTGCTCATGCTGGCCTCCGTCGGCACGTTCCTCAGCATCGGTCTCAAGCTCATTTATTTTATCTGGTTCGGCGAACGCCGCGCCGGCGCGGAAACCTGGAATAAAGCCGCAGACCCGGGATGGAACATGACCGCCGCCATGGGAGCGACGGCTTTTCTCTGCTTTTTCATGGGAATCTTTCCCGCATCGCTCTACCAGTTGCTTCCCTACGCCGTCGACTACCAGCCCTACACCTCATACCATCTCTCCGAGACTCTCCTGCTGTTACTCTCGGCCGCCCTCGGATTTGCTCTCCTGCGAAAGAAGCTGACTCCCAACGAGGCCGTCACCCTCGACCTAGACCGGTTCTACCGGGTGGGCGGACGGGCGCTGGTGCGGTTCACACAGGCGCCCCTGCAGGCCGTCGACCGTTTCTGGGCCGCCCTTCACGAGAAGGGCGGCATTCTCCCGCTCATGCGATCCGCCCTCGCTCTGGCTGTTTTCGACAACCGTGTCATCGACGGCGCCGTCGACGGCGCCGCCCATGGTGTCCGCGGCCTCGGCTGGCGCCTGCGCCTCCTCCAGCGGGGCTCCCTCCAACAGAACCTCACCTTCGTCTTCGCCGCGGTGGCGGTGATGCTCCTGATGTTTTTCCTCTTTGCCTGAGGTCCGACGCTACATGAACTTGTCCGAATCCAGCACCGCAATTCCCTTTCTCAGCATCCTTATTTTCGCGCCGCTGGCGGCGGCGGCGATCGCCCTGGTCCTGTGCGACGAACGCCAGGTGCGTTGGTGGACGCTTCTCGCCACCGCGTCCATCGGCGCGTTCTCCCTTTTCCTCCTCGGCGGTTTCGACGCCTCCACGGCCGAGTTTCAGTTCGTCGAGCACCGGGAATGGATTCCCCACCTGGGAATGCACTATACCCTCGGAATCGACGGCATCAGTCTCCTCCTGGTGCTACTCACCACGCTCATCACTCCCTTCTGCGTGATCGCCTCATGGACATCGGTCAAACTCCGCTCCCGGGAGTTCATGATCTGCCTGCTCATCATGCAGACCGCCATGACGGGTGTCTTTACCGCCCTCGACTTTGTTCTCTTCTTTATCTTCTGGGAGGCTATGCTGATCCCGATGAGCATCCTCATTGGCGTTTGGGGCGGGTCCGGCCGCGCCTATGCGGCGATGAAGTTCTTCATCTACACAATGGCGGGCTCCGTACTCCTCATCGTGGCCATCATTGCCCTTCGCCTGGATACGGGTACCTTCAGCATTCCGGCGTTGATGGACCAGCCCTACGACCGGAATTTCCAGCTCTGGATCTTCGCCGCCTTCTTCATTTCCTTCGCCATCAAGGTGCCGATGTTCCCCTTCCATACCTGGCTGCCCGCCGCGCACGTGGAAGCCCCCACCGCCGGGAGCGTGCTCCTGGCAAGCATCCTCCTGAAGATGGGGGCCTATGGATTCCTCCGCTTTTGCCTGCCCATCACCCCGCTTGCCACGATCCACTTTGCGCACGCCATCCTCTGGCTTTCGGTCGCAGCCATCATCTACGGGGGACTGACCGCGCTCGCCCAGTCCGACCTCAAAAAAATCGTCGCCTATTCCAGTGTCGCCCACATGGGATTCGCCACTCTGGGCATCTTCTCCCTTGTCCAAAACGGAACCATCGGGGGCGCCCTCGTGATGATCAATCATGGCGTCACCACCGGCGCGCTCTTTATCGCCGTCGGCATCGTTTACGAACGACTTCACACCCGCGACCTCGCGCGTGCGGCCGGCCTGGGAAAGCAGATGCCCGTCTTCGCCTTTTTCCTCGGCATGTTCTGCCTCTCCTCGCTCGCCTTCCCCGGCACCAACACCTTCATCGGGGAGTTTCTCGTCCTCGCCGGAGCCTTCGAAGGCTCTTTGATCCTCGGGCTCGCGATCATCCCGGGCATCGTCGTCGCGGCGGCCTACAACCTGCGCATCCTCCAGCGCGTCGCCTACGGCGGCACGAACAATCCCGATCACTCGTCCGTTTCCGATCTCGGACTGCGGGAGATTCTCCTCCTCACTCCCTTTCTCGTATTCATTCTCTGGATCGGCCTCCAGCCGGGCCCCTTCATCGGCCTCATGGAAGCCAGCATCCAGAACATACTCGATATTATCGCCCGCGCGGCCGAAACCGCCGCGCCGATTCCGTCCTGACCTGAACCATGCCCGACGCGCAATCCTCCATCCTGGTCGCCTTCCTCCCCGAGTGGATCCTGCTCCTCGGGGTCCTCGCGCTCTTTGGTGTCACACTGGGGACCCAGCGCGTCCGCACGGCCCGTTACGTTTCCCTGGCGACCGCAGCCGCCCTCGCGCTCGCCAGCGTGGCCACTTGCGGAGCGGAAGCCATCCTCTTCGATGGAGCCTACCGCGTCGATGCCTTTTCGCAATGGCTCAAGCTCGTTTTCGCGCTCGGTTACCTGAGCTGCATCGTCATCGGCCACAACCTAAAGGATATCCGCGCCGACATACGCCCCGAGTATTTCTTTCTCCTCGCAACCAGCGTCACCGGATTCGTCCTTCTGGCCAGCAGCGTCGACCTCATCACCCTGGTCGTCGCATTGGAACTCTCCTCCTTCCCGCTTTTCCTGCTCATCGCCATGCGCCGGGAGGCCCACGGCCAGCGTTCCCAGATGGAGTCCGCCGTAAAATACATGATGTTTGGAATCGCCGCCAGCGGGATCATGCTCTTCGGAATGGGTTACCTCTACGGCCTTACCGGCACGACCTCCCTCCCTCTCCTCGTCGAGCGACTCCAACCGTTGATGCACACACCCCTCGCAATCACCGGGCTCGTGCTCACCCTGGCCGCGTTCTTCTACAAGTTGGCGGTCTTTCCCTTCCATTTCTGGACGCCCGACGTGTATCAAGGCGCCTCCAATGAAACCACCGCCATCATTGCGTCCCTTCCCAAGGTCGCCGCGGTCCTCCTTATCCTGCGCTTTGCCGGGACGGCCAATCCCGGCGATCACAGCCTCGCCCTTGTTTTCGCCGCCCTTGCAGTCGGCTCCATGTTCTACGGCAACCTCCTCGCCCTCGCCCAGACCGACTTCAAGCGCCTGCTCGGATTTTCCGCCGTCGCCCACGCAGGCTACACAATCCTCGGTGTGGTCGCTCTCGAGGAAGCCGGATTCACCGCCTCCCTGTATTACGTTACCGGATACCTCTTCATGGTCTTGGCCTGCTTCACGGTCATCACGCGGGTATCCCGCGACGGCGCGAATCTCCCCATAATCGCCCTCGCCGGTCTCCACAAGCGCTCCCCGCTGCTCGCCGGAACCCTCCTCGTCGGGGTCTTCTCCCTCGCAGGAATTCCCCCCTTTGTCGGTTTCATGGGCAAATTCTCCCTCCTAACCTCCGCCCTCCAGCAAGGCTTCCTCTGGCTCGTACTCCTTGCCGTCCTCAACACCGTCATCGCCGTGTATTATTACCTGCGTGTCGTGCACGCCGCCTTTCTGGCGGAACCACCGGCAGACGCGGATACCTCGCCCATTCACCTCGATCCCGCCGCCCGCGTCCTCTGCATTCTCCTCATCGCCGTCATCATCGGTCTCGGCACCGTCCCAGGACTTTTCCTCGATACCATCGCCAACTCCTTGTCCTCCCTTTTCCCCCTATCCTGACCGCCCGTGCATTCGCAGAAGACCGGCACTGAGGCTACTGTCCGGGCGATCGGGGATCAATCACAAGACTCCGCCGCTCTCTTTCCGCAAGTTAACCTCCCGGGCGGGGTTCTCCGGGAAATTTACTGCCGCGTATCTGACTTTCGAGATAGGATTAATGTGCTCATTTTAGTCAGGTGCATACTCAGACGGCATATTCACACCTTACGCCCGTCGCTTACGAACCGTTAAAATCGACATTGCCCGATTCCGCTTTTCACCCTACGGTTATCCGGATTTGCCATGAGCCGAAACTCAAAGACCAAATGTATTGGAATACTCACGTCCGGCGGTGACTGCCCCGGCTTGAACGCCGCTATCCGCGCAGTGGCCAAATCCGCCATACACTACGGAATCAAAGTGCTCGGAATACCCGACGGATTCCGCGGCCTGGTGGAAAACAGGTTTCTTCCTTTGGATGATCCGGATGTCTCCGGTATCCTCACCCGGGGAGGAACCATTCTCGGCACAAGCCGGGACAAACCCCACAAGATGCGAATGGGCGACCAAGTGCTGGACATGACCAAGGTTGCCGTCGCCAACGCCCGCAGCCGCGAGATCGACTGCCTCGTCTGCCTCGGCGGTAACGGAACCCAGAAAAACGCTCAACGCATCCGCGAAGCGGGTCAGAATGTGATCACTCTGCCAAAGACGATCGACAACGACGTTATCGGCACGGACGTGACATTCGGATTCAACACGGCAATGAACACCGCCACCGAGGCGATCGACCGCCTTCACACCACCGCGACCAGCCACCACCGGGTGATCGTGTGCGAACTGATGGGTCACAAGACCGGATGGCTTGCGCTCGGCGCGGGAATCGCGGGAGGCGCGGACGTCATTCTCATCCCCGAAATCCCGTATGATCGTGGAGTCGTCGCCGCACACCTTATCGAACGCCGAAAACACAACAAACGCTTTTCGATCATCGCCGTCGCCGAAGGCGCCCGTTCGATAAAGGAAGCCCGCGACGGGAAACCGGCGAAACCCTCCGGAGTGGAAAGTGCCCGCCAAAGCCAGGGGAAAAAGGGCCACGCTCACGCGCTCCACGAAGGCCCGCACCTCGTGCAGGAGTCACTCGACAGCCGTATCGCCCGGCAACTCCAGCAACTTACCGGACTGGAAGCGCGCACCACTTCGCTCGGCCACGTACAGCGAGGCGGTTCTCCGTCGCCCCAGGACCGCATGCTCTGCACTCTCCTCGGCACCGAAGCCGGCCAACTGCTCGCGGAGGGCAAGTACAACGTCATGATCGCCGTACGAGGGTCGAAGACCGTCCCCGTTCCGCTCGAGGAGGTTTCCAACGGACATCGCACCGTTCCGATCGACCATCCGTGGATCCACGCGGCCGAATTGGTGGAGACATGCATGGGAAACCGGATTCGCAGGACGTAACCCGTCGCCATCTCCGTTTCCCGATGTCATTCCACTCTCCACATCCAACGTTCTATCAATGTGATCCGCTGAACCCGCGTTTCGCGTGACACACTTAAATCCTTGCCTGAAATCGAACCGACGATTCTACGCACTCTCCTCGATTCCCGGGGATATTTTGTCACGGGCAATCGGCTCGCCGGTTTGCTCGGAGTATCGCGTGTGACAGTCTGGTCGCACATGAAAACCCTCCGCCGCGACGGATTCGTGTTCGATGCGGTTCGCAACCGGGGCTACCGGATTCGGGCGACGCCCGAACGATTGTCCCTCCCGTACCTTCAATGCCTCCTGCCGGGGCCCGCCACCGAGGATCGGCTCGTTTTCTTCAATCGCACCGAAAGCACCAACCGCGACGCCGAACGCCTCCTCGGCGAAGGAAGGAACACCCCGTTCATCGTTCTGTCCCGCCGGCAGACAAAGGGCCGGGGTCGCCTTGGACGCGCCTGGCACAGCTCCGACGAAGGCAACCTGTACGCAAGCTTTGCTTTTCGCCCGAAGGTTCCCCCGGAACGCATGCAAAGATTCACCCTCTGGACCGGCGTCTCAATCTGCCGTTGCATCGAAGAGGAAACAGGCCTTTCTCCGAGAATCAAGTGGCCGAACGACATCCTGTGCGGAACCCTAAAGATCGGGGGCATCCTGACCGAGGCGAGAGTCAACGCCGACCAGATCCTGGAAATGGTCCTTGGCATCGGCCTCAACATCAACAGCGCCCCAAGCCTTTGGGCATCTCCGCTCTGCACGGAAGCGACGTCGCTGCGCGAAGCCCTCCAGGGCAAGCAGGACATCAACCGGCTCACATGCGCCATCATCACGAGCCTGTTCGACGCGTACGACGCGTTCATGAACGACGGCTATCGGACCGCCCTGAATTCTCTATGGGAAAAATACGATCTTCTCCGGGGACGGAACGTTACCGCGCAGCAAGGAAAGGAAACGATCTCCGGGCGGGCCCTCGGAATCGACGAGGAAGGCCGGCTGCTGATCGCAACCAAGGAGGCCGCGGCCAATCCGGTCCGGCTGAACGCCGGCGACGTCACGTTGAATCGATCCCGGGAATTGAGCCCCTCCGACCGCGAAACCATCTGAACCTTCCGGCACAATCATGCTTCTATGTATAGATATCGGAAACACCCACACTCATTTCGGCCTGATTGACGGGAATTACGGCGACATCGCTCCGCAGCGAATTCCCACCGCGGAGATCGATCATCCGGATACCGCCCTGTACCGGGAAATCAAAGTGATCGCGGATTCCGCTCCACAGGGAGGGAGTATTGCGTTCTGTACGGTCGTCCCCGAAGCGGGAAAGCGGCTCCGCCGCCTGATCGGGAACATCGACGGGAAAACCACCGTGTTTCAGCTGGACTACAGAACGCTGCCGAAATCCGTTCGCATCCATTATCCCCTGCCGGAAGAAATCGGTCAGGACCGGTTGGCGAATGCCGTCGCCACTTCGAACCTGTTCCGTCTTCCCTGTATCGTGATCGACATGGGAACCGCGGTGACCTTCGACATTCTCTCTTCCCGAAACGGCTACGAAGGGGGAATCATCGCACCGGGAATCGGCGTGATGACGCGATACCTGCACCGCCAGACCGCCCTGCTTCCCCAGCTCGACGACGAACTCCGCGTCGATCGGGCGATCGGGAAATCCACACGGGAAGCGATGACGATCGGGTGTGTTATCGGTTTTCGCGGAATGCTCGAAGCCCTTCTTGGGGCGATAAGGGAGGACCTTTCCGCGGGCGGGGAAACCGACCCCGCCCTGATTCTTACCGGAGGCTCCGCGGAGTTCCTTTTTCGAGAGGCAGATGAAAAACGCGAAATACAACGGAACAAACTGGACGGAATCGAGGTTTCCACTGTACCGGATCTTACGCTCAAAGGACTTGCCCTGGCATTCCGGGAGCGGAATTCCGAATGAAACGATGTTGCCAAACGCCTGTCGTACAATTAACCGTAAGCTCCAGCATGGCGACACGCACCGAACCATCCATTCTCGTAAACAACCTGGTGAAAAAATACGCCGGGATCACAGCAGTCAATGAAGTCTCCTTCAAAGTGGCGAAAGGGGAGATCATTGGCTTTCTCGGCCCGAACGGCGCCGGGAAGAGCACCACGATGCGAATCCTGACCGGTTTCATTCCGGCAACATCCGGGTGGGCATCGGTTTGCGGCATCGACGTCGCCCGTTACCCGGAGCGAATCAAGCGCCACGTCGGTTACATGCCGGAGAACAATCCCCTTCCCGAAGACATGCGGGTTATCGAGTACCTCAAGCTTCGCGGTCGCCTCAAGGAGATCCCCCGGCGGCGACTTCGCTCCCGGCTGGACGAAGTACTCGAAGTCTGCGACCTCAAGCGCGCCCAAAGGCGCATCATCGGCACTCTTTCGAAGGGCTACCGCCAACGGGTCGGCATCGCCGACAGCATCCTCGCCGAACCGGAAGTCATCATCATGGACGAACCGACGATCGGCCTCGATCCCCACCAGATCGTAATGATCCGGGACCTGATCGCCAGCCTCCGGGGAAAGATGAGCATACTGATTTCGAGTCATATCCTGCCCGAAATCGAGATGACCTGCGATCGCGTGGTGATTATCAACGGCGGACGAATCGTCGCCGCGAACACCCCGGAGAATCTGCGCCGGGAATTCATTCCCGAGAAGACGTACATCGTTGAAGTCAAGGGACCTCCGCACGGGATTTCAACGGCGCTTGAGCGCGCGGGTCTCGACCTGTCGGTCGATCTGCTTCCCTCCGGGAACGACAACGGATTCATCACCGCCAGGCTCTCGACGGAGAGCGAAGAAGAGTTGGGCGAAAAGATCACCGACGCGCTTCTGGCCGGACGCAGATTTCGGTTGCGCTCGTTAAAGCGAATCGAATCGACGCTCGAAGAGGTCTTCATGGCAGCGACAAAACGAAGCTGGGATGTCATCATGCCCGATCCGAAACCGAAATCGAACCGAGGCAATAACGGCGGCGCAGCGAGGCGGGAATCATCCGTGGAGGCAGACTAGCCGGTCGCTTCCGAAAACCGAGACCCAACCTTTTCACTCGCAGACCCACACTCTATTCACCATGCGACATTTCGGCACTCTTCTCAGACACGAAATCAGGATACTCTGTTACTCCCCGGCAACCTACATTGCCGCGTTCCTCTTTCTCCTGGTGATGGGTTCGATGTTCCAATGGGTGATCGAAACCTACAATCAGAGCGTGCAGGAGACTATCCCTTGGGTCATTTTCTTCCAGCTCTTCTGGCTACCGGTTTTCTTCATGGTGCCCCTGCTGACAATGAAGAGCTTCTCGGAGGAAAAGCGGCTCGGCACTCTGGAGAATCTTATGACCACCCCCGCGGGAACCGCCGAAATCGTCCTCGCAAAGTTTTTCTCGGCGTACTTCCTCTATGTCGGCCTCTGGTCGATCACGATCGGATTCAACTTCATCCTGTTTCATTACGCCGGCGATGCCCGTGTCATCGAGGCCGGACCGCTGCTGGGAGGATTCGCGTTCGCGGCGTTGAGCGGGCTCCTTTTTATCGCCACGGGAATTTTCGCAAGCACGGTTACACGCAGCCAGCTTGTCGCCGGAATACTTTCGTTCTCGCTGCTGTTCGGAATGATCATCGGAAGCCGCTACCTGTCGGAGTTGAAACAGCTCGAAGACGGTTACTCGGCATCCCTCCGCAACTGGATCGACGCCCTCCAGATCTTCGAGCACGCCGAAGACCTCAGCCGCGGAATCCTGGACAGCCGTGCCGTGTTTTTCTACCTTTTCTCCACCATACTTATGCTCACCTTCAGCACCCTCGTTGTCCGAAGCAAAATCTGGCGAGGTTAATCCGGAATGAACCACAAGAAAGACTTCACCCACTACCGTTGGGTCAACTTGCTGAACACGTTTCTGCAGACGGTTCTCGTCGTGCTCCTTTTCGGGGGAGCGATGCACATCGCTTCAAAATTCTTCTGGCGCTCCGACCTGACCCAGAACCACCGTTATTCGCTGTCCGCCGAGACCCTTTCGTACCTGGAAAACCTCGATAAGCCGATCAGGGTAATCGTCACGATCGCATCGGAAGGCGCAATGGACGAAATGGAACAGCTCTACCGCGACGTTCGCGGCCTGCTTCGGGAGTACGAATACGCCGCCCGCACCAATCCGGACGCCACTTTCGAGGTCGAGTTCGTCAACATCTACCAGCAACGCAAGAAGGCCCAGCTTATCGCGAGCGAATACGGCGTTCAGCAGGAGAATCTCATTATTTTCGCAAGCCAGGACAGACAGCGAATTATCGAGCCGTACGAAATCTACGAATCCAAAGATCGAAAGCGAAAAAGCTTTCGCGGAGAACAGGTTTTTACTTCCGCACTTCTCGACGTCGCAAGCGACCAGCAGAGAACAATCTATTTCATCACCGGGCACGGAGTGAAACGAGTGGACGATACCGACCCCGTCAACGGACTATCCGAGTTGGGCGACGCCCTGTCCCACAGGAATTTCCAACTCCGTCCGCTCGACCTGAGAGAAACCGGACGCGTTCCCGAAGACGCGGACCTGGTTATACTCGCCGCACCGCGCACGCCGCTGTTTTCGCACGAAGAGGAGATCCTGAGGCGGTATCTTTCCAACGACGCCGGACGACTCATCGTTATGATCGACCCCGGACGCCGGCACGGTCTGGGCGAACTCTTTTACGAATGGGGAGTCCTTGTTGACGACGTTCTCATCCTGGACCAAGATCAGGGCACGCTCGCCGGAGGCGGGGATATGATCCTCAGGGGCTATGCGGAACATCCGATTACGCAAAGCCTGCTCGACAACGATCTCGTGCTGGTCAGCGGCCTGATCCGGTCCGTGCGCGAGGATATGGGGCGGCCTTTCGACGATTCCCTTTCGCTTCAGCCCCTGATATTCAGTTCACGCACCAGTTGGGGCGAACGCGCGTATGGCACACCCGACGAGAACTGGACCTACACCCCCGGAACCGACCTGATGGGTCCGCTCAGCATCGCGATGGTATCCGAACGGCAACTTCCGTCCCAGCTCGGCATCAATATACCCGGCGGACGCCTGATCGTGTTCGGTACCTCCGACTTCGTATCGAACAACCGGATTGTCCGGGTGCCGGGCAATCTCACCCTTTTCCTCAATACGGCAAACTGGATGGTGGACCGCGACAACATGATCAACATTCCGCCCAGGCCAACCGAGAGCATTGAACTGGTGCTCACGAGGGAAAACATCAATCACCTTCGCCTCACCTTTCTCGGCCTCCTTCCGGGAGTGGTCGCTCTCTCCGGAATCATTGTTTATTGGATACGCCGAAAATAGACGGATCTGCAATGCGCACCAAAATCACAGTCACTCTCGTTATCCTCAACGTCGCGTTGTTCTCGTTCATATTGTACTTCGAGGACCGGATATTCGGCTCCGATGCGGGCGCCGAAACCTCGAACAGGATATTCCAACTGGAGACAGCGCAGGTCGATTACCTCAGGATCGATGGAAAGCACCTGGCTGACACCCATGTACTGGAACGTGAACGCGAGCGATGGCGGTTGACCTCGCCGCTCGACTGGCCCGCCAACCACCACGCCGTCAGCCGGATTCTCAACCAGATTCAATTGCTCGAACGAGAAACGAGCTTCAGCACCGCCGTGCTCGAACGAACCGACCAAACCCTCGCCGATTACGGTCTGGACAACCCCGATATGACGCTGATCTTCGGTTACGGGAACACACGTTACGAGCTCCGGTTTGCGGCAACGGGCGGAATCGGCAATCGACTCTATATTCTCGATCCGGCAAAGGACACAATTCACGTTGCCAGGAGGGAAATATTGAGTGCGTTGGCAATGCCTCTTGATCAGTTGCGGAGTGACTCGATTTTCGACATTCCCCTTTTCGAAGTCCGCAGTCTGACCCTCGAGATCACCTCCCCCCAAAACCTGAAAATGCGGGTCGTTCGAAGCGACGACAAATGGGCGTTTGAAACGCCCATCCAGGTGCCTGCCGACGAATACGCCGTGCAAACAACCGTCAACCGCCTGAGCGCGCTGAAGGTTCGTCGGTTCAACGGGGAGGGAACCGGAGATCTTGCTGAGTACGGCCTCAACAGGCCGACGATGAGAATTACCCTTGATGGAAACATGAGGAGCCAGGAGCTGCTGGTCGGCAACGAAGTGGCCGAAACCACAGACACTCGTGAATATTTCGCGAAGAAACCGCAGCGCGCCGACGGGCCGGCGACGATCTTCACAGTCGACGCGGATCGAATCGACGAGCTGAAGGATGCGAGGGAAACGCTTCGCGACCGGCAATTTCTGAGATTTTCGCGCGAACAGCTTACGTCGATCGAGATCGGCGTACCGAACAGGGATCCGGTCACCCTCCAGAGATTGGAAACCGGGCAATGGCAACTTGTCGCCCGCCAGCCCGACCAGTCGATCCGGCTGCTTCCCTCCGATACGGCGATCGTCAACAGGCTCATCAGCCGGTTGGAAGAGCTGCGGGCACGTTCGTTCCGAAGCGACGCGCCGTCGTCCGAGGATATTGAAGAGTTCGGTCTGGACGAACCTCAGCGCTCCGTCACCCTGTATGGCGCCAGCGAAATTACACTCCACCTCGGGTATTTTTCCAAGACCCGCGCCAACGAAATCTATGCGAAAATCGACGGCGAAGCCTTCGTGTATACGGTGGACAGCTCCATTCTGGAAGCGCTTCCGGTACTTCCGCAGTTTTATCGCGATCGCCTGCTCATGAGCCGGCCGGACGGTGCGAGGATCACCTCGGTCAACCTCTACAGCCTCGACCGCGAACAGGAAATATTCAGCGTTGAACTCCCGTCGGACCAGGCGTCATGGGACGATGTTCTCAATGAAGAGGACGAAGCGGTTCGAAAAGCCGTTCTCGCGCTGATTCCCGAGTTACGGCAACTTCGCGTCCAAAGTTACGTGCTGGATGAATTCCCGCGGATTCTCACTTTCGGACAGGAAGACCGCCCATGGGTTTACATTCTGGAGACAACTTACTCCCTGACCGGCGGAGACGAGGATCTGACGACCGATTTCGAGCTGTACCTGACCGATCAAATGGGCGGGGAGAGCATGTTCGTCGGCTCGTGGGAGCTCAACGTGGTTTTCCTTGCCAGACAAACGTTTGTCGATGCCGTCACATCTCTGATCGACACCTTTGAAAACGTTCCACCTCCATTTCCGGAACCGGCTTTGGATGATTCCACCGCAGAGCCCGACGAGTCCGCCGGGTTTTGATTGTGGTCCGGGCTGAACACCCCGTGCTTTCCCGAAATCACAGTGATCCGTTGAATCCTTTAAGCTGCGCGGCAAAGCCGCGTGAATAAGACATGCCTAACGCCGCGTCCGTCCGCCATCGCCTGACCAACTGCCTCCGTTGGACAGGCAAGGTATTCCACATTTCACTACAGGCGTTTCTTGTCGCATTCGTCATTTTCCAGTCCTACGTCGTGTGGCAAAAGACGCTTCCAGTGCCGGATTATCTGTTGGGCGGCCTTCGCGAACACCTTGCATCCGAGGGTTTGTGGCTGGAACACGCTGAGATCGAGTGGCTCCCTCCGGACCGGCTGGCCGCGGGATCCGTTCGGGTCGCATCGAGCACCCATCCCGGTCTCGTTCTGGAAGCGGAGTCGCTGGTCATCGAGTTCTCGCCGGCCGCGCTACTCTGGAAACGATTCCAGGGCCGCACGGTCTCGATGGATCGCGGACGTATCACCTCCCCCGCTGGATTGACTCCTTCAGGTGAAGACCGAACTCTGGTGGACGACCTTTTTTTCACCGTGGTCCGGAACGACGAGGAATGGACTATCGCGGACCTGCTTCTCAGAACGGGCGATCTTGTCGCAAATGTGCGCGGCCGGCTACCGGAAATTCCGGACGAACCTCCCGAACCAGTCGAAGAGCTGACATGGAATGAAATGTTGGTGCGCGGCGTCGAGGAGTATTTCCGCTTCAAGCACGACGTGCTCGATGGCGTTGAAGAAGGAGTCCTGAATATCGCAATTGAACGGGATCTCTTCGGCGCGAGCGCCATCAACGCGCGCGTTTCCGCCAAGCGATTCCGTCACGTCTCGGGAATCGAATTCGACCGTCCCGAAATACAAATGGCGATCGTGTTGAACGATACCGGCCGCCCCGCGTCCGTCAGCGCACGCACCGCAGCCATACGCGTTCCGGACCGGGCGGAGATTCGGGCCGTTGTTGCCGATTTGACGTTGCCCGCCGGTCTCGGCCTCGAAAACCATCTTCCGACCCGCGTTCGGCTCGCCTCGGCCTGCGCGACGATCCTCGGCGAATCCGTCGGGCCCCTCTACGTCGAAGGCCGGCGGGCGAACGAAGAACGGGCGGACCTCTCGTACTTCCTTCGCCACGAAGGAGAATCCCTGAGAGGGCGCGCAAGCCTGAACTGGGTCACCGGGGAAGGCGTGATCGAGGCATTCGCCGACGTAAATCCGACGCGCATTCTCGATAGTCCGCGAGTTCGTGACACCGGGTTTCGTTTTGACGTAGAGTTCGAGGACGCTCCCGAGCTCACAGCCATGCTGGAATTCGGTCCGAACTGGGAGCCGCGTCACGCGGACTTGGAACTCAGATCCGGCCTCTGTTTCATCGACGGCGTGGAACTGGATGCAGCTTATGCGGTCGCGCAATGGATCCCGAACACCGAATTCGACGTGACGACCCTGAAGCTGAAACGAGGTGATTTCGAAGTGGGCGGCAGCTATTGGACGGACTTCCGTTCGCGGGATTACCGCCTGCTGTTTCAGGGAACGTTTCGTCCCATGCATATCGATCCCTGGTTCCAGGACTGGTGGGGAACGTTATGGGGAGAGTTCGAGTTTGCCGGAGGACCGCCCGTCGCCCGCGTGGACCTTCGAGGAAACTGGGACCGCCGGGACGAGCGGATCGTTTCAGGCTCCATCGAAGGCCGTAATTCGCGGATCCGGGGAGTTGACGCCGATCGCGTGCGCGCCAGCTACTTTGTTTCCAAAGACGACGCCCACATATTCGATGCCCGGATCGACCGGACCGAGGGAACTGTCGAAGGCGACCTGCATTACCGGGGCGAGGAGGGCTATTTCGCGTTCGACCTCAAGAGCGGCATCGATCACGAAGCGGCACAGGCTCTTCTCGGAGGAACCGGGACCGAGATCCTTGACCTGTTCGCGCTCGAATCCCCTCCTGAAGTTCGCATCAAAGGCCGATTCCAGCCGGGAGGATCCCCGGAGGAGACGTCCATCAAAATCGCCGCACGCAGCGATGGACCGCTTGAATTCCACGGAATTCCACTCGATCACTTGGCGCTCGCGGGGCTTTTAGCGGGCTCCAAACTCACTCTCGATCCCCTTGATTTCGGCTTCTCCGGCGGCGAGGCCCGTGCCTCCGCACAAATCGACACCGGCGAAAACGACCCGCTGCTTTCCTTCACGTTTTCGATCGACGACACCTCGTTCGGCGAAGCCCTGGAGCGCCTGGCAACGAACACAGGAACCGGGGAAATCTCCGAAAGCGCCTTGGAGGAACTTCGCAACCTGGGAGGAAAGGCGGATTTCAACTTGAATGCCGAAGGTCGCATCGGAGACCTCCTTTCATTCGAAGGAAAAGGCGACCTGCATGTCCGCGAGGCCGACTTCGGACGGATCAGATTGCTCGGACTGCTTTCGCGCCTCCTTGACCAAACCCCGTTGCGGTTCACCTCGCTTCAACTCAATGAGGCCGAATCCTCGTTCGAACTAGAAAACGGCGTTGTTCGCTTCCCCGATCTGCAAATGAAGGGTCCGAACGTTGGCATGGAAGCAATCGGAGACTACTATGTCGAAGGGGGAGCACTCGATTTCAACGTCAAACTCTTTCCTCTGCGCCAGAGCCCCGTCCCTTTTGTATCCGCCATTTTCGGAAGGCTGCTGGAGCCATTCGGACACATCCTGGAAACCTCGCTCAGCGGCACGCTGGAGGATCCCCAGTGGCGCCTGCCTTTCGACCCGCGACGCTCCTTCGAACGTTCACCCGCACCTTCCCCGGAAAATCCCTGATTCAGCGATTCGACTTCGCGTTGAAGCGTTCCACGGATATTTCATTGATCCGCGTAGTTCTGCGGTTTGTGGGCACGGATGCGGTTTCGCTGAATTGACTTCTCAATCGGCCCAAACGATACTGTGATTTCCGGCAGCGGTATCTGCCATGGAGGATTGGATGTATTGGAAACGTTTCCATTTGAGGCGGTTTGCTTCCGCCGTGTTCCTGTTTTCGCTCTTTTGCGCGTTGAACGGATCCGCTGATGAAAACGACCCGCTGCGTACATTCGTTGGCCACGGCTCGCCGGTTTATTCCGTCGCATTCTCGCCGGATGGAACCCGGATTCTAACCGGTAGTTTCGATCATACGGCCAGGCTTTGGAGCATCGAAACCGGAAGCACTGTCCGGGTCTTTGAAGGACACACCGGATGGATCTGGTCGGTGGCGTTCTCCCCCGACGGAAAGTCCGTTCTCACCGGCGGCGCGGATGGTACGGCCAGGCTCTGGGATGCGGAGTCTGGGAGTGCGTTGCTCACTCTCGACGGCCATAATTCGTCGGTCAACTCCGTGGCATTCTCTCCGGATGGCGACAAGGTGCTGACCGCCGGCTCGGACAAAACCGCTGCGATTTGGGACGTTTCGAGCGGAGATTTGATTCGTTCCTTCGAGGAACACGACGGCCAGGTCGTTGCCGCGGCTTTCTCCCCGAGCGGTTCAAGGGTTCTTACCGGCGACCGGGCAAACACCGTCCGCCTCTGGGATGCTGAATCGGGAACACTGATCCGGAGTCTCCACGGACACGCGGGCGCGGTCACTTCCGTGAGTTTCCAGATGAACGGATCGGTGATTCTCACCTCCGGCGACGACGGCACGGTTCGGCTCTGGAACGCGGAAACCGGAGGGGAAATCCGCCGCTTCTCCGACCCGGGCGTCAATTCAGCCGCCTTCTCGCCGAACCGGCAGGTCGTTCTCACCGGAAACTCAAGCGGTAACGCTGCGATACGCGATGTAATAAGAAATCAGGTGTTCCGAAGGCTCGAAGGACACAGAGCCTCGATCGGCGCCGTCGCATTCTCACGGGACGGAATGGCAGTACTTACGGGCAGCGGCGACGGAACGGCAAAACTTTGGAAGGCCTATCCGATCGATTATGCAATCGAGTTGTCGGGCAACCTCGATTTCGGATCCCTTATGGCCGGAGATTCGGAACAACTGGCCCTCAGAGTCCGCAACGTTCTCGATTCTCCCGTTCCCCTGTCTGCTATCAGCGTTCCTGAGGGCTTCGCAATCGACGGCCACTCCGAACCGCTCCTACCCAGGGAGATCCGCGAACTCACAGTGACATTCTCTCCTCGCGAGGAATTGGCGTACGAGGGATCCATTTTTATCCGGTCCGACGTCCTCCACGGCGAACGCGTTGTTCCGGTCAAAGGCAATGGTATATTGTACCGGCCGATTCGAACGCTGGAGAGCGATTCAGGATCGTTCCGTTCCGCGGCACTTTCATCCGACGGCAGATTCGTTCTCGCAGGAGGTGAAATGGAAACCCGTATTTGGGATATAGATACAGGGAATGATGTGCGAACCTTCAACGAAAGCAAAGAATCCGTTTTTTCGGTCGCTTTCTCGCCGGATAACCGGTTCGCGGCCACGGGCGACGACAAAGGCGTCATCCGTCTCTGGAACGTGGAATCGGGAACCATGCCCGAAAGCTTCGAAGGCCATTCGAGAACGGTTTCGTCGCTGGCATTCTTTCCGGACGGCGTTCGCATTGTTTCCGCAGGCCTGGATTCCGCCGTCAACGTCTGGAGCATTGAGACAAAGGAAGTCCTGCTTAGCTTTACCGCGCACGAACGATGGGTCGTTTCCGCAGCCGTGTCGCCCGACGGAGAAACGATCCTTACCGGCGGCGGCGATTCGACCGCAAAGCTCTGGAACGCGGAAACCGGAGAACTTGTCCGGAGTTTCGAAGCCGCCGGCCGCCAGGTCAACGCGGTCGCGTTCTCCCCGTCAGGCAAAGAGATCGTCACAGGCGGAAACGACGGAGCAGCGATCGTCTGGAGCGTTGAATCCGGCGAGCTCCTCCGGGCGTTGCGCCCACAGTCAAGCTGGATCACGTCGGCGACCTTTTCTCCGGACGGTCAATCGATTCTGACGGGTAGCCTTAACGGAGTCGCCCGGCTGTTCGACCGCGATACGGGACAACTCTTGCGAACCTTCGCCGGGCATAATCAAGCGGTGCGTACGGTCGCGTTTCACCCGGACGGGTCGAAGGTCCTGACAGCCAGCCTCGACGGAACCGTCAACTTGTGGGACCTCGTCATCGATCCGGCCGTCAGCTACGAGGAGTGGTCGCGGGAAATCGAGATTGAGCACCTGAGGAATCCCCGCCACAAACCTTTTGGGGACAACGTATCCAACCTTGTGAAATACGCCCTGGGCCTCGATCCGAACGCGCCCGCCCCGCGCAATCTTCTCCGGGTCGCGTCCGATCATGACGAATGCGTTGAATTTTCGTTTCAGAGGCGCGCCAGGCGACCCGACGCAATCCTCACTGTGGAGGAATCCGGCGACCTCCGCACATGGACAGCGATCGCCCGCGCAACCGGAATGGGGCCCTTCGTGGAAACGGGAGACGGGCACACCACGGTCATCGGAGACCTGTCTGAACGAACCGCAAGATTCGTTGACAAACGCCCCGCTCCGGAGCGATCCCAACTTTTCTTCCGCGTGCGTGTCAGATTGACGAACCAGTAACTCCGCCGGCGCAAACTCGCCCGCTCCATATCCGGCGCCATCCGCTCAATCCAGCGTCACACGCAGTCGAAGGAACCGCCTCACTCCCGCCGCAACAGGATCCGGTTCGCGAACCCGCACGGTCCGCGTCACCGCATTTTCGTCGATTATTTCGGCAACGCCATCCACCTGGCCCCACTCGACAAGGTCGTCCGAACCCTCCACGCTGATCGTCAAATCCGTCGCCGCCTTCAGGTAGGTGTACTCAATAAATGAATACATATTCCCGGCCTCCGCCATTACGCCCGCCCGAGGAAAATCCGTTTTGTCCGGGGTTCGCGGGTCCATCGCCAGGGCGTATCGCAGGATATTGGGAACACCGAAAGCTCCGGGATCGGATTCCGGTCCGGAGATTCCGGGATCCTCGGCCTCGTCCGGATCGAACGAATTCCGCACCCAGTCATCGTACCGAATTCTCTCAATAAACACCGTCGCCGATATCATGTAATCAATTCTGCCCGTTTCCCAATTGTTCACGCCAATCCACCAGACGCCCGGGGCCGGATCCGTGAGCTCGCAAAGTTCGTTCTGGGTTCCTCCGAGGAAGGGACGACAATCGAAATCGACGAGGTCCGGTTTCTCACCGTAGCGGACGTACAGGTCGGCGTCGCCGGTGAGCCCCGCCACAGAGAACTCAACTTTCCCTGCTTGCATGTGAGGCACGTCGATCCGGTAATACTTCCAGTCGAACTGGCGTTCGCGGCCGGTTATAAAATCCGAGCGAACCTGTCCGTCGTTGAGACGGATTGGGGCGACACCGTCCTGCTCGACAAGCAGAAGTTCCCTCGAACCCACGCTTATGGCCGCCGAGCGCGGGATCGCGCTGCCATGGTGCCCTCCGACACTGTAAATCACTTCCGTATCCCCTGATCCCGTACGCGGGGTCACAAACAACAGCCAGCTCTCGCTGCTGTTCAGCGTCCATTCGCAATCCTCCAGGAAGCTGTTGAGCGAAGCCGTAAAGAACCCTCCCGCAACGGGAACCTCCGCGATCTCGGGATCGAATGCAAAGTGGCACGCCGGCTCGACTTCAAACGCGTCGGGCAGGACCAATTCATCCCCGTCGGGCGGCAGTAACTCGAAATCCCACTGTCCCGGTGTCGCCCCGTACAAGTCAAAGCGCGCCGTGATGCGCGAATCCGTTACCTCGATCCCGAACCCTTCGATCGGCTCCTCTTCCGCCCGCGTAAGCCGCAGATCCGTCCCCATGAGAAAGTGCTCGCCTTCCACTTCGACGATAACCACATCGTCATTGGGCGCGAACGCCGGAGTGATTGAAGAAACGCTGATTCCCACTCCGGGCGGCTCAACGGCTTGCGCTCCGGTAACAATCAGGGAATAGACCTGTTCGCCGCCGTAGAGCACCCCGTCGTAGTCAACCGATACAGTGTAAGTCCCCTCCCCGGGCGCGGGCACCTCGACTCGAAGCACGTTGTCGACGTCGTTCACCCCGGTCGTCGACGGCGCGGCGGGATTCGCCGGGTCGAGCCGGAAGGGGTAATGAACGGTTTCTCCGTTCGGCGCGGAAATCTCAAGATGCAGGTTGTTGACAAGGACCGGCGTTCGATCATCCGGCACTTCGACCGGTCCCGACGGAGGCGGATCCGTCCAGGCGAGTGTCGCGAGGACCGGACTCTCGCCATCCCACTCGACCGAATAGCTCCTTCCGGGACGGGTTTCTGATAACAAACCTTCCACCAGCACGTTCGATCGGGGCCCCTCGTAATAGGCGTTAATCAGCTCCGCCGCGGCGGGGGTATTGATCAATCCCCATCCATACCGGTAGTCCGGACCGGGATTCCCAAGGTCGTCAGCGGTGTGAACGAGAAGCGCTTTCAGCGTACTCGCCCGCAAAGCGTGTCCCGGAAAACGATCGTCAAACAGATCTACCAGGAGCGCAACGGAACCCGACACAGCCGGCGCGGCCATACTTGTTCCTGAGGCGCGCGCGTACCATCCGTCGAGAGCGATCGGAGAAAGCACGCGCACTCCGTGCGCGACCACGTCGGGTTTGATGCGCCCGTCGTCGGTCGGTCCCCATGAACTGAACTCCGTCATTCTGGCCGAACCGGAACCTTCTCCCCTGTCCTCCGGAGCCTCAAATTCAATCGCGCCGATTGTCAGCGCGTTTTTCGCGATCTGAAACGAGTTTATCGTGTCGAACCCCCGCTTGTACTCGGCGTCGCCGGGCGGATGGACATCCGGGTCGTACGGAACAACCCGATCATTCCAGACAATCGGATCGCCCGGTGCGGGATCGCCGCTTCGATGGTTGCCCGCGGCCCAGACGGACAAAAGGTACGGCGCGGCGTGCGAAACCACGTCGGTGAGGTAGGCGAACTGGTCGTATCGGCCGAAGCGATCGAATCCGGTGAAAACAAACGCGCCGCGTTCTCCGAGGAAAAACCATCCGGAAACCAGCCCGTAGGAATGATTCGCGATCTGTATTCCGCCGGGTTCGTCCGGATAAAGCGCGGCGTGGTGAACCATCTCGGCAAGGGACTGATTCCAGTCATACCCCTCAATTCGCGCCTCTGGCGCCATTCCCATTGCCGGCCCGCGCGTTCCGCGCGCCCCGATCGTGCCCGCGACGTGCGTAGAATGGTGAGAGTAAAAGGGGGCCTCGTTGTGATTGACCACGCGGCCCTCGTCAAACTCCCGGTGAAATGCAAGAATCCTCGCCTCGTCCCATATCCCCACCGCTACGCCTTCTCCGCGCACCGCGTCCTCGTCGTTTCGCAACAGCGCGGCCCCCGTCGACGCGGCGACCGTTGCGTTGAACGTGGTCCGATAAACCGGCTTCCCGTCCACAACCGCGACAAGCTCCAGCGTCCGCCCTTCGTCGTCCCGGCTCCGGAGCGGAAATCCGAATCGCTCCGCCTCCTCCCGGGCTTCGCGATACAGGGATTCCGTGTAGGAACGAAGGGCGCCCGCGAGTTCGTTCCGCTGCTCGTCATTGACCAAGGCCCTTTCGCGGCGCACCGGAAGAGGGGCGGGAACGGACTCCGTGTCATAAGGCGCGGACGCGATGTCGGAATCGCTCTCCCCGTATAATCTCAACGGCGTCTCCGTTAGACCCGCGTCGCGCCGGGGATCCGCGGACCGACCGGATTCATTCTCCGCCTCCAAAACCGAATCCAACCACCGGGGCAATGTCTCCGCTTGCGCGGACCGGATTTCCGCAACACCCCCATCAAACAACTCCACATCGTCCTTGTGCTCAAACGCAACGGGCGCCGAAATTTCGCCAGTCCGAAGAAACCAGATGATTCCCACAAGAGTAAATACCAGAAAGACGGACAGAATTTGGCGGCGGTTGATCACGTTGAAGCGGGTCAAATTCGATCACTCTACTCTCGCTTTCAAGCGGCATCAAGCGCTCACGCGCGTTCGGTTCCCCTTGGAGCAGTCACGGTTCAAGCCGGACAACGCGGCCCTTTTCGGCTGCCGGGAAATTTCCCTCTTCGCTATTTGGACTTTTTCCCTTCCCCTGGACTCCCGCCCGGCTTAACGTGAACGCCCCATGAGCAAACGTGCATCGAAGAGCCGAATCGCCGATTATTTCCGCTCCGTTTACCAGTCGCACCCGGCGGTGATCACGCGCGCTCCCGGCCGGATCGAGTTTATCGGCAACCACACGGACTACAACGGCGGCCTGGTTGCGGGCGCGGCGATCGACCGCTCGATCCTTGTCGCCGCTGGAATTCGAACCGACCGCATTCTGCGATTCGCATCGGAGTTTTCAACCGGAACTGCAAGTTGCGAACTTGACGCCATCCGCAAGATCGAAGGCAAAGGACGGTGGGCGAATTATCCCCTGGGCGTCTATACCGAGCTGGCGGAACGCGGTCTGCGCCCGGATGCCGGGTTCAATCTGGCGATCATGTCGGACCTGCCTTCCGGCGCGGGATTGAGCAGCAGCGCCGCCCTTGAGCTGTCCACCGCTCTCGCCATCGGTACTCTTTACGGGATGACCCTTTCTCGCGCGGACCTCGTTCAAATCGGCCGCAGCGCGGAAAACAAGTTTCTTGGAGTTCCAACGGGCCCGCTCGACCAGTCAGTCTGCGCGCACGGCAGGGAAAACCACCTTGTTTTCATTGACTGCCGCACCCTGGAAGCGGATCTCGTTCCCGTTCCCCCGGAGTGCCGAATCCGAATATTCAATACAGGAACGAAACATTCCCTGCTCGATTCCCTTTACTCGAAGCGTCACTCGGAATGCTCGGAGGTGCTGCGGATTATCCGGAAGATGCATCCGGAAATCGAATACCTGACCGACGCGAAGGAATCGTTCCTGGATGAACTCGGAGGCAACGCGCCCGAGGAAGTCGTCAAGTGCGCGCGCCACGTGATCCGTGAAAACGAACGCGTTCGCGCGACCAGGGAAGCGCTTAACCGCGGCGACATCGAGCGGACCGGAAAGCTGATGCACGAGTCCCACGAAAGCTCGCGCACTCTCTTCGAGAACAGTTGCCCGGAACTCGACACTCTGTCCGACCTCCTCAACGCCCATCCCCGGGTGCACGGCGCCCGCCTCAGCGGCGGCGGATTCGGCGGGGCCGCGATCGCGCTGACATCGGAGGCGTTCGGCGACGACGACGCGACAGCCATCCGCGAAGAGTACCGTAAAGCCTACAATCACTTCCCCGACACGCTCGCCTGCGCCATCACTGACGGCGCGGAAGTACTCCAGAAGTAAACGCATCCGCCGCCCTCGCGGCGATCGGTTACACTGTCCGCATAATGAATGAAAAAGAGAAGCCAGACCGCCCAAACCGAAGGGATGGTCTCCATCCGTGCCCGCCCTGCCGGAACAGCGCGGGGCAGACGTACTCACGAACGCTATCCGCCGTTGGGCAGCCGGATCCCGCCCCGCCTGATTGAACACCCAAGCCACGCAGTCGAAACAACTTGCCAAATTTTAACCCGAACGCTTTCCTGAACGAACAATGAAGCTTTCCTACCCGGACTTTTTCCAAGCCGCCGCCGACAACTCCCCCTACGACTGGCAACGCCGCCTTGCGGAAAACCCGCATTGCCAGTTCCGCCTCATCGACAACTTGTCCTCCAAAGCAGGCAAAGCGTGGCGGAGGAGTCCCGCCGCAAAATTACACCAACGGCAAAAGTCTCACCCTCGCGCGTCCGGGTTCGATCGTCACAATGACACCTTGCATCAGTTCCGACGCGTATTTTCGCACAACCCGGCTCACCGCCGGACCCTGCGCATCCGGCGAAAGGTTCATGTCGATCAAAACTTTCAAGCCGGTTCGAGGGGGGCTTCGATTTCCTCGCTGCGCCACGCCGCGAATTCGAGAACCGCACGGATGTCCTCTTTTTCCAGATACGGGTACAGTTCCAGAATCTCCTCGGTGCTGCGGCCCGCCGCCAACAAACCGAGAATCGTCCCCACCGTCACCCGCATTCCGCGGACACAGGGCTTTCCTCCCATGACGTTCGGGTCGAAAGTGCTGCGCCCCTTTTTCATACCTTTCAATATGCTTCAATGGGACCGCACCTGCAAGCTTCAATGGGGCCGCGCTCCGGAGAGCGCGGAAACGGTCGATCAAGGAATCCGCCAAAACAAAGCGAAACACCTTCAATGGAGCCCCACGCCTACTCACCGTCCCTCTACTCTGGTAACGGCTGATT
This sequence comes from Opitutales bacterium, assembly GCA_007130045.1. Classification (GTDB taxonomy): domain Bacteria; phylum Verrucomicrobiota; class Verrucomicrobiia; order Opitutales; family T3Sed10-336; genus PXDC01. The sequence goes on along the minus strand of SLTG01000008.1, from coordinate 11,347 downwards.
TCAGTGTGGAAAGGTTCGTCCATGTTCAAGCAATTTGACCTTGCCAACTAGGCTGTCAAGTGCAAGAATAAGAAAAGAATCAAAAGAAAACGAAACATAAGATGAAAACACTAGACCTCTCGACCCTCCAATCCGCGGTCTCTGGGACCGCCGCAGCTTTCCGAGCCCGCACGCGCCTTCAGCCCGCCGGAGGCGAAGGCGACAAAGCCTTCCCCCCTTCCTATGCGGGCGCAGTATACGCCACGGAAAAGCGGCGGGTGACGATTACCGACAGCGATGGAAAAACCTCTTGGCAGACGATTCCGTGCGTCCTCATGGACTCCGTTCAGTCGCAGGCCAACCGCCTCGAAGAAGCGCTCCAACTGGCCATCGATGCCGGACGCTTCGAAGATTGCCCGATTCCACTCATCGAAGTCGATTTCTCGGGCCTTGAACTTCTCGACGAAATTGGCCGGATCACGAGTTTGCAGGCCCCCCACCGCGCGGCGGATGCCATTCTGCGCGACAGTCTCCTGGACGGCACTCCCTTCCGTAAATCCGACATCGGCAAAAAGCTCGATTAAGCCACCCTCAACAATGCCACCCCGCTTTACGAAATCTGCCCGACGGCCCTGATTTTCGGGATCTGGGATTCCACCGGCCCGAAGGGCGGCTTGGGCGCAAAGTTCCAGCGGGCACTGGTTTCGGAGATTGTCGGCATCAACGCTCAGACCGGCGCGAAAACCAGCAGTCGTATCGATCCATTGCAGATTCGCGCCGCTGCCAAGGTCATGAAATCGAAAGATGGATATACTTTGGCGAAAAGCGACTCCGCCAAGGGCGCGGTGTCACCCTCGGAAGTCAACCACGGCAATATTCCTCCAGATGTGGATCGAAAGACAGGCGGCGTCACCATCGACTACGCCGAGCAGACCACGGTCCTTTCACTTCCAGCGTTGCGACGCCTACGCTTCCCCATCAATGGTGCCGCTCCCACCACCGAATCCGATGCCGCTGGGCGAACCGTCCTTGCGGCCCTCGCCCTGACCGCTTCAGCTCTCGCCGCCGAAAGCGGTTATGATCTGCGCTCCCGTTGTCTCCTCTGGCCGGAGGAAGAACTTCAATGGGAGCTTCTCGAAAAGCCGGGCGCGAAACCCTCCGTTCTGACCGTTGATGCCGACTCCGCCATCCGGACGCTAAAAGAGGCCGTCGCCGCTGCCGAAAGGGCCGGCCTCATCTGGCGCAAGGAACCCCTCAAACTCACGCCCGCCCATCAACTCGTCGAGCTTCTCCAGCGCAGTCAGGAAATCGCCGCCGCCGAAGCCACCGACGAAGACGGAGCCTGATCCATGCTTACCCTGGGCATCGAATATCTCACCGGTTACGCGGTTGCCACATCCACGGGCGACCGTGCGGTGGCGGAATGGCCGCCCCATCCCGGACGCGTCTTCATGGCCATGGCGGCAGCCTATTTCGAATCCCGGCCAGAGTCCTTGGAAACGGAGGCCATTCAGTCATGGCAAGAGGAGGAAGAGGCATTGCGTTGGTTGGAAAAGCTTGAAGCACCGCTGATCTTCGGTTCGGAGACCATCGACCGCCGCGATGTCGTGGACGTGTTTGTTCCGCCCAACGACATGGGGCCAACCAAACGGACGATCATTCCCGCCTACCGCACCAACCGCCAGCCCCGCACCTTCCCGAAGGTCCGCCCGCACCAGTCGATGCTCTATCTTCATTGGCCTGCGCCGGAACCGACCGATACGCAACGCGCCGCTTTGGAGCGGATTTGCGCGAAAGTCATCCGCATCGGACATTCCTCGTCTCTGGTCCGCATGTGGTCGAGCGAGAGTCCCCCGGACGAACCATCAGGCTGGGTGCCCGCTCCGGAAGATAACGCGACCAGATCTCTGGAACGCTTCCGGATGCCCGGCCCCGGCTGCCTCGACTACCTCCGCGAACAATACAACGGCGAAGCAGTGGAGCGGTTTTACGATTTTTATGTCGGCATCCAATCAACCCAAGGGAAAGAGCAAAAGGCATTGAAGGCCGAGTTCGAAGCCGAATTCGGAGTTCCATGGAAGGCAAGCCTCACCGCGCCCGCCTTCCGCCGCCCCGTCCTCAGCATGACCCAAGCCTACCAACGCATCTCCAACAATCCGGACGAAGCTTCACCAGTCTCCACCGTATTCGACGACACCCTCCTCATTCTCGACAAACGGGAAGGCCCCAGCCTCGGACTCGAATCCACCTGGCAACTGCTCACCGCCCTGCGCGGAGCCATTGAAAAACACACCGCCCCCACCCCGGAATGGGTGAACGGCCACAAATCCGACGGCAAACCTTCCGAACACCCGCACCTCGCACTCATCCCACTGGGCTTCGTCGGCAATGAACATGCCGACGGACACCTCCTCGGCGTGGCCCTTGCGTTTCCAAGAGCCGTCTCCCCGCAAGACCGGGGCAAGCTCGTCGGAAAACTCCTCTACGACGCCAAAGGCCTCTCGCAGGAACTCAAGTTGACCCTCGGCAAACTGGGTGTCTGGACCCTGGGCGAAGAGCTTCGTCCCTCCTCGCCAAAAGCACTCCGTTCCACCACTTGGACCGGTCCCGCGGAAGTCTGGGCCAGCGTCTCCCCCGTGGTGCTCGACCGCCATCCCAAAACCGACCCGCGCAAGGACCGCGGCGGTCATCTCGCCGAAGTGGCGACCATCATCACCGAAAGCTGCCGCCGCATCGGCCTGCCCGACCCGGTTGAAATCGACATCGACAAAACCTCATGGCATCGCGGCACCCCCCGCGCCAAGCCCGGACCCGACGGCTATCCCCTCATGCCCACCCGTCCCGGCGGCCCCAACCGCCGCCAGGTCCATGTCTGGCTGCGCTTCGACCGCCCCGTCCTCGGCCCTGTCCTCCTCGGAGGCGGCCGTTACCGGGGTTATGGGTTGTGCAAGCCGTGGTTCAAAGGAGGTCTGAAATGACGCGGAACCGGGAAATTCTTCAAGACCTCCCCATCCACACCATTCGAGGTCTTCACGTCGTTTTGGATAGCGATCTGGCCGGGATTTATCAGGTCACGACCGGAAATTTCAATAAAGCTGTAGGGAGAAACCTGGCTCGTTTTCCCGATGAATTCTCATTTGTCCTTACAGACAAAGAATTTAGAGAATTGATGTTCCAAACTGGAAGATCAAAAGGCCGTGGCGGGCGACGAAAACCACCGCGAGTCTTCACCGAGCACGGCGCGCTCATGGCCTCGACAATCCTGAACTCCGAGCGGACGGTTGCGATGAGCGTCTACGTCATTCGGGCATTTGTGAAGATGCGCGAGGAACTCATGGCCAATACCACCATCCTCAAACGCCTGGCCGAAATCGACAAAACCCTCATGCAGCAAGACCAGGCCCTCTGGGGCCTTTACCAGAAACTCCTGCCCCTCCTCCAACCCCCTGAAAAAAAACCCAACCGCGCCATCGGTTTTCATACCGCCAACAAGTCATGAGTTTTCCCACGTTCGAAGAATTCTTCCGCGAATTCAATTGCACCGACGACGGGCAGACCCTCGACCCTTTCCCCTGGCAGCGCGACTTCGCCGAACGTGCCGCATCCGGAAATTGGCCGGAGTTTATCGCCGCCCCCACCGGAAGCGGGAAAACCGCCTGTCTCGAAGTTGCCGTCTATGCCCTCGCGACCCAGGCCAGCCTTCCCGTGAGCGAGCGAAACGCCTGCCGCCGCATCTTCTTTATCGTCAACCGCCGGGTTATCGTCGACGAGGCTTTCGAGCGGGCTCGGCGCATTACAAAGGCATTGGCAAATCCGGCTTCCGAACGTCCGGCCTGCGCCGCCGTTGCCGAGGCATTGTTAAAACTAAATCCTGTTCCAGAAAACGGAAATCGCTTTCCCCATCCGCCGCTTGATTGCATCCAACTCCGCGGAGCGATCTTCCGCGACCAGCGCTGGACGCGTTCGCTCCTACAGCCGACACTTGTCGCCACGACCATCGACCAAATCGGTTCCCGCATGCTCTTCCGCGGATACGGTGTCACCCCCAACGCCCGTCCCATCCACGCCGCATTGGTCGCGACGGATGCGCTGTGGATTCTCGACGAAGCCCACATCAGCCGCCCCTTCGCCGAAACCGTGGCCACGCTCCAACGTTTTCGCGAACACCATATCGCTCAAAACCCGGACTCCATTCAGCCGCCGCCGCTGCGCTGGGTGCAGATGACCGCCACGCCTCCCAAGGGTGTCACAAACACGATCACCCTCACCGACGCCGACCGCGAGCATCCGGTGCTGAGCAAACGCCTGAACGCCACCAAGCCGGTTCGCCTGACAATCTCCTCGGCAAAAACCAAGGCCAAGAAGCACGAAACTCTTGCCGCCGACCTCCTCGATCAAGCGGCCGCCATCATTGCGGAAACCGCGACGCGCTCCCTCGCCATCATGGTTAACCGCGTGGGCACCGCCCACCTGGTCGCCGACTTAGTTGCAAAGGAATCCAAATCAAAAAAGGCTCGCTTTCAGGCGAACACTTCTCTCCTGATCGGACGGATGCGCCCCGTTGACCGGGACGCCGAAACCCAGCGCATCCAGGCCGCCCTCAAAACCGCCGCCCGCCGCGACCCGATCCCCGATGGCGAAGCCCCGCCCCCCGTTGAAATTATTGTGGCCACCCAGTGCCTTGAGGTCGGTGCCGATCTCGACTTCGATGCGCTCGTTACGGAATGCGCGAGCCTGGACGCCCTTCGCCAACGCTTTGGCCGCCTCAACCGTACTGGACGCGACATCTCGGCCACTGGCGCAATCGTCATGCCGGGACACCTGATCGAGACCGACCGCCAGAAACTGGACAAACTCGCCGCCGACGGCCAACCACTCGACCCCATCTACGGCAACGCCTTGTCGGAAACGTGGAACTGGCTCCAATCCATCGCCTCCGGGGATTCGGTCGATTTCGGACTCACCCACATGGGTAGCCTTGTGAAGAATTTTCCCGAAGAGGAATTCAACCGCCTCCAGGCCCCGACATCGTCCGCACCCGTCCTCTTTCCCGCCTACCTCGACACCTGGGCGCAAACCAATCCCGCCCCCTGGCCCGACCCCGATCCCGCTCACTTTCTCCACGGCAAACAGACCGCCCGCCCGGATGTTCTCGTCCTCTGGCGGGCCGACCTTCCGGAGAATGCCGATCTTGATACCGCCATTCAGAACCTTAGCCTTTGCCCGCCCTCGCAAGTCGAAGCCCTCCCCGTCCCCCTGCACGTTTTCCAAAACTGGTTTTTCCAGGCGAGTGCAAAAACCCTCGCCCTCGCCGACACCGGCGATGTGCTCGATGCCGCCGCTTCCGCCGACGCACCGGCAGGTCGAGACGAAACAAAAGATCCGATCGGCACAGCACTCCTGTGGAGGGGGACCTCCGAAAGCAAAGTAATCACCCAACCGGGAGACCTTTACCCCGGCGCCACCATCGTTCTTCCCCTCACGCTTGGCGGCTGGAGCCAACTCGGGCACATCCCCAAGGCCCCATCCGATCCGGCGACCCGTAAAGAAAAAGAAGAGCCGCTCCCATTGGACCAACTTCTTTCCGTCGATCGCGCGGAAGAGGCTTTCCGCATCACCCGCGACCGAGCTTTGCTCCGCCTCCGGGCCGGCCTTTTCCCCAACGTTACCGGCGGCGAAGCCTGGCAGGCACTTCTCACCTTTGCCAGTGATCCGGACGCAAGTCTGAACCAGAGAGAGTTTCGAAGTCTCCTCAAAGAAGCCTCGCAAGACGAGGCCCTTTCCCAGCCTTTGAGGGAGTCCCTGCTTTCACTGCACAAGCTCGGTTTCATCGAAACACGCTATGCCGACGAGCGCGGCATCGTCCTCACCACCCGCCGCCGCCTCGGACGGAACCTCACCGTAAGCCAGGCCGAAGACGAAGCCGACGAATGGAGCCGCGCCGCCAGCACCGGTACGGTGACCCTGCGTGCCCACACCGATCACGTCAGGGATCTCGTCGTCGCCAGTGCCCGGGTTCTCGGTTTGAGCGAAGACATCCGGAATTGCCTCGTTGCCGCCGCCGATCTACACGACTGGGGTAAACTCGATCCGCGCTTTCAGTCCTTGCTCCTCGGCGGCAACCCACACGCCGCCTACGCCCTTCCCGAACCCCTGGCAAAATCCGACCGCCTCTCCGCCAGCCTCCGCGAACGAGAACTCGCGCACCAACGTTCCGCATTGCCCAAAGGCTTCCGACACGAATTCAGCTCGCTCCCGCTTGCCACCCACCCGGACGCGGCGGACCTTCTGCCCGATGCCGCCGGCCTTCGCGATCTCGCGCTTCACCTCATCGCCGCCCACCACGGACACGCCCGACCCTTCGCCCCGGTCATCGACGATCCCGATCCGCTACCGCTCAGCACCCACAGCCTGCCCGGCGCACCGGCCATCTCTATCTCCGGAAACGAGCGCAAAGATCACCCCGCCCACCGCCTCGACTCGGGCGTCCCCGACCGTTTCTGGAGATTGCTCCGCCAACACGGTCCCTGGGGACTCGCCTTCCTCGAAACCATCCTGCGCCTCGCGGACCAGCAGGCCAGCGAAGCCGAGGCCGAAGGCTGGTATGCCGACGACATCGCCAACTTCGAAACCACCGCCGCATCATGAACGCCCTCCACCCGCTTCCCTTTCCCGGCCTCGACGGCGCCAATCCCCTAGGTTTTCTCGCCGCACTCGGCACGTGGCGCATCGCCGACCGGAATCAGCCTGGCACCAAACTCCACTGGAAACCCCACGCCGGGCACTGGACGCCGGTGCTTTCCTTTCCCCAGCCCCTGGAACGCGACCCTTTTGTTGCGCAACTCCACACGGAGCTGGCGAAAATGCGTCAACACCGGCTCTTCACCTTCTCACAAAACCTCAAACTCAAACCCGGCGAATTCGAAAAGGAAGCCAAGGCGGCGATGGAACGTTGGTTTAATGAGGATGACCGGATTTCAGCCGCCTTTTTCGCCGCTTTCGGCTCCACTGTGGCGATCAACGAGCAAGGCGACATTGAGGACACCGCCCTGCGCACCATGAGCGGAGCCGGACACCAACACTTCCTCAAGACCATGAACGACCTCGCGGAAGTCACCACCGAGGAGCAACTCCAAAAGACTTTGTTTGAGACCTGGACCTACCCCGATGAGAAAATCGGCCTACGCTGGGACCCCGCCGAAGACAAACGCTACGCGCTCGCATGGAAAAATCCCAGTCAAGACCCCACCCGCACTCAACGCGGCGCCAACCGCCTCGCCATTGAAGCCCTTCCCTTGCTGCCGACTTCTCCCGTTGGCACTCACCTCGAAACCACCGGCTTCACGGGCCACCGCAGCAACGACACCTTCTGGACCTGGCCGATCTGGACGCCCTCCATCACCCTCGACACCGGACGTTCTCTCCTCGCCCTGCGTGACATCCAGCCCAGTTCATCCGACTCCGCCGAACTCCGCGCCCGCAGCATCGCCGCCGTATTCAGCAGCCAGCGCATCACCACCGGCAAATTCCGCAACTTCACGCCAGCACGGGCGGTTTAATGTTCATATGAACGCGAACTCCTGTACGGTAACGGTTGCCGGGCTCCCTGATTTCGGCCATCCTTCCTCAATCTCATGTACCGGGTAATTCGAGAGCAAACTGACTCGCACGCGGATGACTGTCGGGAGATCCGCGAAAGTGGTTTCAGCAATACCGGCGCACTCGTCTATGCAGGCTGAGGCCGGCAAGAGATCATGAAGGCCGCCTCATTCCATGCCATTGTCGAAGCTCTTGATGCCGCTCGGGTCCGATTCATCGTTGTCGGCGGGCTTGCGGTGATCGCTCACGGTTACCTGCGCGTGACTCGGGATGCGGACATCGTGATTGAACTCGTTCCCGACAACATCGCGCACGCCTTTGAAGCGCTCGCGGGGATCGGCTACCGTCCCACAGTGCCTGTCTCCGCCGAACAGTTTGCCGATCCTGACACACGCCGGGGTTGGCGCGATAAGAAGCACATGCAGGTCCTCCAGTTCTGGAGCGATGCCCATCCGGGCGCAAAGCTCGATGTCTTCATCGAGCATCCATTTGACTTCGAATCCGAATGGAATATCGCCAAGAAGGAAGCGACCGGCGCCCGGGCTACGGAAATCCGCTTTGCCACCATCCCCACCCTCATTAAAATGAAGCAAGTCGCCGATCGGCCCGAAGACCGCATCGATATTGAGTACCTTCGCAAAATCCAGGAAGATCCGCTGCCATGAACAAATCCCGGGACAAAGACGACATCGATTGGTCTAGAACCACGTTCGAAGGCGCGGAGCGCGAGAACCTGCGGGGATGGCGACGGCTCAGTTTCGACGAAAAACTCAGGGCAAACGAAGAAATGAACAATTTCGCCAACGAAATTTTCGCCCGCCGCAAAGCCAGGGGCGAACCCTACTTCGATCCCGACACCGGAGAGTTCGTGCCGGGCCGAAAAGGAGCCGATGCTTCCCAGGTGGCGGAATCCCCGGCGGATTATCCACCGACGTGTCCATCCCGCTCCAATACGCACGGCGAAGAATGAGAAACGCCACCAAATTGGGATCTGTTTGCCGACTCCCTCGCAAGTTGTCTCGACAGGCCTCCCGGCTCTTTCAAAAATGCCTCCATGACCGAAGCTGACGACGCACCGGATATGCCCAAGCAACCGAAAAAGAACCCGTAACGAAGAGTTCAAGAATATTTCCGTTGATATTTCCCAACGGACGACCAAGATCCCCAAACGTTTCAAAACAACAACCCCGATTTCAAATCTCAGATCTGAAATCCCAAATCAAAAGATCCCATGCCCACTTACGAACGTTTCGAGGATCTTCCCGTCTGGAACGAGGCCATTCGCCTCGCCGAAGGGTGCGAGGATTTTCTCCTGGCGACCAAAGAACGAATCACGTGGTCCAAACGAGATCAACTCGACCGCTGTTCCCTCTCGGTCTCCAATAACATCGCGGAAGGTTTCGAACGCGGAACCACCAGCGAACTTCTCCATTTTCTCTATATCGCTCGCGGCTCGGCCGGCGAATCCCGCTCCATGCTGTGTTACTTCGAGCGCCGCCCCCAGCTTCGCGATTTCAAATCTCAAATCAATTGCAGAGAGCTGCTCGCGGCAATTGCGGTCCTGGGCCGACTTTCTGCAAAACTCGGAAATCCAGGGTCAACGGCATTTGAACGACCAATCCCGGAAGAATAACGATATCCGTACACGCCGGGAAAAAGGACGCGAAAACTTCAAGGAGCTCCTCCGCCAACATCTTCCCCCCGGACATCCGGCGCGCCCGAAAGATTGATATCGAATTCTTAAAGCTGTAATCCTCCAAACCTCCCCCATGAACGCCAACGCCTCGTCTCAAGATCCCGCTTCGCCTACATCCCCATCGAATCTCTCCCGGGACGGCGCCCTCGTAACCATGGACCATCGCGAATCGCCTTCTGGCATGAAAGAATTCCTCGAGCAGCATCCGGGAGTGCGAGTCACCGTGGATACATTGACGGACGGCGATTATTCGGTGGATGGCACCTTGCTGGTCGAACGCAAAACCGCGGCGGACTTCGCCGCCTCCATACTCGACACTCGGCTTTTTCGTCAAGCTTCGCGGGCAGGCAAAACCGGCTGCCCGGTGATCTATATCATCGAAGGGACCGGTCGCGACTTTTCGGCCACGGGGATAAAACGCGAAGCCCTGCAAGGCGCCTTGATCACGTTGAGCCTTATCTTTCGTATCCCTGTGCTCCGCGCCATAGACCAAAAGGAAACCGCCAAACTGATGCTTTACGCGGCGGGACAACTCCGGCGTGCCAGTGGCGGGCTCGCCCCGCTCAACCACCGCAAACCCAAAACAGTCCGAAAACAAAAAGTCCGTCTCCTCCGTACTCTCCCCGGCATCGGCCCCGACCGAGCCGAACGTCTCTTGGAGAAATTCGGCAGCGTGGAAAAATGCCTCTCCGCCTCGGCAGAGGAACTGGCCGCGATCGAGGGAATCGGAGAAAAGACCGCCGAGCGGATTCGCAGAATCGTGGAAGAACATGCTGAGCCCTATGGCTGAACAGGCATCAGACGAGGTGTTACCGCCGGGGATCCGATTGACGATCCTCCTTCGTACCGTCGGGTCCCAGTGGAAACTGTAGCGCCGAAGGTTCACTCCATGCAGCACTTCTTGTATTTCCTACCGCTTCCGCACGGACAGGGGTCGTTCCGACCGATCTTGGGTTCCGCGCGCCGATAACCGGATGGACTCGCCTGATCTCGGAACAACGGCATCCGGACCGGCTCGTCCCGGTCTATATCCTCCGCGATTTCATCCGCTGTAATCAGAGTCTCCCGACTCATTTCCTTTTCGTCAAAACAGGCCCACCAAGACATCTCTTCGATCACGTCATCAACCAAACGATACTCCCGCAGCTCGCAGTCAAACAGCTCACCGGTGCGAAGTCGCTCTTCCACGCTTTCCAATGATTCGAAATAGGGATCGGCCAAACCGTTCTGATACGCCTCGCGGATCAGTTCCAGATGTTCCGGGAAACCCAAATCGGTCGAAACCATGACCAACGCGTTCCAGACGTGGGATTCCTCCCTTTCGATCTTCTCGCAATAGAGAGTCGTCATGTAATCGGAAAGCGTTTCGCGCGCCAGCATGCCGTGCTTCATCATCGCTCCCAGCGCTTGCAAACCGGACCCCCGAGCATATTCATCAGCGTCCTCGTCTTCGATCAACGATTGAATCGGGCCCGGATTTCCGCCTGAAATCGACGCCAAACTGCAATTCAGTCCTTGAGTTATGGTGTCACCAAAAAGGTCGTCGGCGAGAGAATGACGCGCAATTTGCACCACGGATTCATAGGCACGAGTCTCCCGAAACTGCGCAAGCAGGTACATCGCAAACTCGGGCAGGATATAATCGCTCCTCTCGACGGCCTTCTCCATGTTTGCCGCCGTCCACTCCAGCGCGGCGAGAAAATGAGGAACACTTTCGTCGCGCCGGGCGATCGCTGCCCGAACCGCCTCCTCCGGAAACGGCTGCGTCAAATACTCCAAAGGTCGCAAGAAATCTGGAAACGCTTCCATGGAAACAGAGATGCAGGACAACGCAATCTCGACAAGCGAAACTTTCCCACCACCTCCGATTACAGAACAAACCGGCCACCCCTTCCACGCTCCCCCGCACGGCGGGGAGCGAAGGTGCAAATTTTGTAAAACATTCGATACCATTGACAAATGTAGGGATTTCCGTTCAAATACCCCGGCCATGTCGACGGCCGACCAGGAATCGGGTGCAAAAAACGAAACGAGGCCTACGGGAGAAATTCTCCCGGCGCGGATGCTCAACGA
>SLTG01000045.1 GCA_007130045.1 Opitutales bacterium | reverse complement strand
ATTGTTCACCGTCCAGTAAAGAGTCAACCCCGCCGAAAACTGGTAAAGCATGACCGTAATGACCGGCGGCATGAACATGAAGATCTTCTGCTGCATCGGATTGGCCGTCGCGGTGGGCATCATCTTCATCTGCACGAACATGGTCAGGCCCATAAGCACCGGCATGATGTTGATCGGAAAGCCCAGTATCTCGGCGACGGTATCGGCCGAGGACAGGTCGCCCACCCAAAGAAAGCCTTCGAAGCGCAATTCCGAAGCGCTCTGCAACATCCGGAACAGGGCGAAGAAAATCGGAAGCTGCACCAGGATCGGCAGGCAGCCGCCCAGCGGATTCACCTTGTGCTGACGAAAGAGCTTCATCGTCTCCTGCTGCATCTTCTGCGGATTGTCCTTGTACTTCTCCCGCAGCTCTTTCATTGGCTCGGAAATCTTCATCATCCGCTTCGACGAGCGGGCCGCCTTCGCCGTAAGGGGCCAGAGCAGGGTCTTGATGATGATCGTGGTGCCGATGATCGCCCAGCCGTATCCCGGAAGGAAGGAATAGAGGCCGTTCATCATGACCAGCAGCAGTTTGCTCAGGAAGCCGAATATCCCGAACTGCATAATGAGGTCCTGGCGTTCGTCAAGATGCTGGAGGCGGCGGTACTCCTTCGGACCCGAGTAGTAGTCCATTCCGATGAGCTCCTCGTCGCCGGCCTGGAGCGAACCGATGTCAAAACGCACGCTTCCGGTAACCCCCTGGCGCGGCGCCCGCTCCCCCTCCCTCAGCGGCAATTGGACCGGCCGGGCCGCATAGCCGCGACCGGGGCGGTCGAGGGTCGCGATCGTGGTAAAGAACCGGTTGCTCACTGATGCCCAAACCACCGGATCCGGGCCTTCAATCAGGTTCCGGGGCTCCCCGGACCGCATTCCGATCCAGCTCAGGAATCCGCCTCCGCGAAACCGATTCATCCCGATGAAATTCGCGCCGTCTCCGTCGTAATACCCGAAATTCATGAACTGCGGACCCACCGCCCGCGCCTCGGTGTCGTCCGGAATCGCCGTACCCAGGTTGATTCCGAAATACGGCACTGAAACCGCCTCGCCGCCCCGGTTGACCAGGACCGTCTCGTGCCGGATCATGTAGTCGTCCGGCCGGCGTGGCTCGGGATCCAGTTGAATGGTGTAAATCCGCCGAATCTCCAATCCGTCTTCGAGCTCGAGTGAATACACAACCCGATCGGCGGTGTGCTCCTCCAGGCGAAAAGGCGCCTCCGGACCCGCGCCGGAGAATCCTGTCAGCGCCAGGGCCGGCGCGTAGCTCTCGTGATTGAATATATAGCGCTCCTCGGCGCCTCTCGTTCGCGCGAAACCTTTGTACGAAACGTCCCGGATCGCGCCGCCGTAATTGGTCAGGCTCACGATCATGTAGTCGTTCTCCAGAAAGACGCGCTCCTCGTCTTCGGGAAATTCCTCGATGGCGGCGACCGGCGCGTCCCTTTCCGGACGAACCGCCGTCGGAGGGACGGGCTCCCGCGCCGGGTCGTCCGGCCGGACCGTTTCGCCAACCCCATCCCGCGGAATGTCCGGATCGCGTTCTTCGACAACGTCCCGTTCGGGCGCTTCCTCCCGAGTGGGAGGCTGATACATAAACATCAAAGTAAACGCGAGAACGAGAAGCGAAACCCCAATAATAGTGTTTTTCTTATCCATGCAATAGCCGGCGCAGCCGGAACCAAATGCGCCCGAAGGCGGGTTGTTTAAGTGGATTATCCGAATTCGCCTTGAGGAGGTCCTCCGCCGGCGCGCCCTCCCGGGAGGTTTCGCCGTCGCACCCGCACCTGGCGAAAAGCCGGAGCCTTTTCGGCGCCGGGTCGAATCCGCCGGGATGAAACGGGTGACATTTCAACAAACGCCATACCGACAGCCCCAGCCCGAGAACGAACCCGTGGCGCCGGACGCACTCCCGGGCGTAACTCGAACAGGTCGGGTAAAAACGGCAGGATCCCGCGCCCGCGAAGAGGAGGAATTTAAGTGGAGAAAAAACGGTCTGGTACACAACAATCAGCGCGATCGCCGCCATCGACGGCAAACGAAGTATCGAACCCAGGAATTGTCTAACCCGCGGTTGCATGATCGGCGGCGGAGGCTTTTCGGCACAGTTTCAGGAATCGCTGCTCGAGTTCGCCGAAATTCCGCTGAAGGCAGGAACGGCGGGCGATCAGGACCACGGAACAGTTGCGCGGCAGATGATCCTGCCGGCGGCGAAACACCTCCCGGAAACGGCGTTTGACGCGATTCCGGTCCACTGCCGGTCCGACTCGCCGGGAAGCAATCAACCCGAGGCGAGGAGGATTCCCGACCGGTCCCTCACTTCCTTCCAGCAAAAAGTAAGCAACGAAAGGGCCGCAATCCACGCACACCCCCTGTTCGCGAACCCTCCGAAACTCGGTGGCCGTTCGCAGATGCTGGCTCGCAAGAAAGCGCATCGGAAACCTTCATGGGCCAAACCCGGTCAGGCCGCGAGGCGTTTGCGGCCCTTGCGCCGGCGGGCCGCCAGGATTTTGCGGCCGGCGCGCGTAGCCATACGCGCACGGAAGCCGAATTTTCGGGCTCTTCTGAGTTTTGATGGTCTGTAAGTCGGTTGCATTACAATTAAATTTCCAAGTTATGGAACGAGAGAAAAAAGATAAGCCTCAGCATTTTTCGAGAACCTGTCAAGCCCCTCCCATCGCCTGAACGGCGACGGTCAAACGGCCCGTCATCGCACGCGCGCTGCGGCATATTCCGCGCGGCTCGAAAGTCCCTTTCGGTTTGGCTTCCGCGGCCGGGGGCCGGGCCAACCGTTTCCCGGTTCAATACGAAGAAAATTCGGCGAACGAATCCCGGACCGGACGTGTCGCGACAGGGCGCCCGAGGATTTCTTTAAGCACAAAGGCTTTCTGCAGACCGCCGCGATTTTGAAGTTCGTCGAGAAGGCCATCACGCGAAAACTCCCCTCCCGATCGACGGGACCGATCCGCCCCCCCTTTCGCTGCCCCAAGCGCGGCGTTCTTGTCTCCAGCAATCCGGAAGGCCCTTCGGTGCGCTTCTTTCGATTCCTTCACCCGCTGGAGCTGGGCGCGCAGTTCTTCCTGGTAGTCGCGAGCCGGGGCGGTCGAGGCGGGCACGGGAATGGTCCGCGGGGTTTCCTCGCGGTAGCGCTCGAATCGCGACGGCGCAGAGGTGTCATGAAATCCTCCCGCTCTCTGACTTCCAGTCTCCGCCCGGGCGGAGTCGCGCTCGGGCTCCATCAGACCGGTTCCAGATCCCGACTCCTCCTGGAGCGTGGATGAAGCAGGCTCCAGTTCCCGTCCCTGCTGCCGTGCGACAATCTTGCGGCGGATTTCCTCCTGGATTCGCCGGGCCTCCTCCGATGTTTCGGATTGGCCTGGAGCCGGCCCCTCAACTTCATCGCCGCCCCGCCCCCTGGAAAACAGGTAAAGCAGGATGACGACGATCGGGATGAGAATCTCAAACCAGTTATCCATGGCGAATCACCGCATCAGCCGGCGGGGAACTTCCCGCCGCCCGGAACGCCTCCGCTGCCGGGAGTTTCATCCGAATCGGGACGAGCGATCGATTTCCGCATGTCCGTGTCCGACTGAACGTTCATGAATCGCTGGTAATCCATTACCCCCAGATTCCCCTGCCGGAACGCTTCGGCCATGGCCAGCGGCACCTGCGCCTGGGCTTCGACCACCTTCGCCTGCATCTCTTGCACCTTCGCCTTGTTTTCGTGTTCCAGCGCAACGGCGGCGGCGCGGCGAATTTCCGCCTGGGCCTGCGCCATATTCTTGTTCGCTTCGGCCTGGGCCACCTGGAGTTGCGCCCCGACGTTCTCGCCGACGTCCACGTCCGCGATGTCGATCGATAGAATCTCAAACGCGGTTCCCACGTCCAGTCCGCGCTGCAGCACCACTTTGGAGATCGCGTCGGGACTTTCCAGCACCGTCTTGTAGGTGTCCGCCGAACCGATCGTCGTGACAATCCCCTCGCCGACACGGGCGATGATCGTTTCCTCCTTGGCCCCCCCGACGAAACGATCGAGGTTCGTTCTGACCGTGACCCGGGCGCGGACTTTCACCTGGATTCCGTCTTTCGCGACCCCGTCGATCGTCGCACGGCCCTGGGCGGGATTGGGACAATCGATGACCTTCGGATCCACCGACGTTCGGACCGCTTCGGTGACCGACTTGCCGCTGCCGCGGGTCGCGAGGTCGATGGCGCAGGCGCGGGTGAAATCCAGCGAAATGCCCGCCTTCATGGCCGCGACCAGTGCCTGCACGGTCGGAATGAGATTCCCCCCGGCCAGGTAGTGGGCTTCCAGCTCATCCGTCGTCAGTTCAATGCCCGCTTTTTTCGCGGTAATACGGGCGTCAACCACCAGTCCGTAGGGAACCTGCCGGAGGCGCATCGCGATCAGGTTGGCGATGCTGACGTAGGCCCCGGCCAGCCAGGCGCGCAACCAAACGCTCAGGAATGAGAAAAAAATCCCCGCCGCAATGACGACGAAGACAAAGAGGACGATTAGAATGACAATCGTTGGGTTCAGATTCATAGCTTGCTGACTTTCACTCGGAAGTTATCGACATCGACCACCTTCATCCTGGTACCCCGGTTGACGAGGCCGCTCTGGGAGAAAGCTTCATACTGCATGCCGTCGATTCTCACTAAACCGGTCGGCGAAAGCGTAGTCAAGGTTTCACATTCCTTGCCGACCAAATCTTTTTCTCCCACGGGTTTCTGGCTGGTACCTTCGATCGAGCCCTTCAGGAAAAAACGCCTGCCCACACGGGTCTTCGGCAGGAACTTGAGCTCGATCACGAGGCAGCCGACCGTGAGAACTGAAAAAATCAGGAAGGTGAGGATCCCGCCGGCGGCCCCGTACTCGAAGAACGCCAGGACGCACCCCCCGAGCATCGCAACCGCCGCAATAATCCCGAATATCCCGCCCAGGACGATCAACTCGAAGAAAATCAGCACGATGCCCAGAACGAATAATCCAATGATGAGGCTCAACATAACGCAATTCGGTCCGTTTCCCGTCCGGCGACCGCTTCCGGCTAAACTTCACGGACGACGATATTAAAGTCGCCGTACCCGACAACCTCAATCTCGCTTCCGGACTCCGTGCTTCCGTATTCCGAGTGCGCCTGGAACCGTCTTCCGTCGATCTCCACCTCCCCGGACGGGTACAGATCGCTGACCGCGCGTCCGCGAGCGCCCAGCGCGGGCTTGCCCGGGGGAGTAACGGAGGGGTTCGGCGCTTCACTCCCGGAATCCGAAGCCGAAACGTCCTGAAAGGCGGCTGACTGCGAGGACCCGGCGATAGCGGAACTGAGGATCAAACGGTCCAACACCCAGGAGCGAGGCGTGTAACGGGCGAACAGGATGGCAAGGATGAACGCCAGAATGATGCCTCCGAAGACGTTCAGGGCGGGGACGACCAGGACCTCCGGCGAAAACCCGAATCCCTCGTCCGGCCAGATATCGGCCATCCCGTAGATCAGGGACCCGATGACCAGCAGCACACCGGCGATCGCAAAGACAAACGTCCCAGGGAACAGAAACACCTCAATCCCGATCAGGACCAGCCCGAGCAGAAAGAAAAGCACGGGTTCGTGCCCGGCCAACCCCGCCGCATAGTTCCCGATAAAAACGAGTGCGAGAGCACTGACCCCGACGATGCCGAAAACTCCGAATCCCGGACTTTGCGCCTCCATGTACAGCGTCACCAATCCAATCGCAATCAGCAGGGGCGCAATTGCGGACAGGTACTGCGTGACCCGCTCGGACCACGTGACGTGAAACTCCTTGATCTCATAGTTTCCGGCGCCGAATTTGTCGTCGAGCATCGAAGTTATGTCGTCGTAAATGCCGTCCGCAAGGAGCGGAGAGGGCGGATCGCCGTACATGCGGACCGCCTCGCTCGCGGTCAGGGTCAGCAGACTTCCCTCCGGGGAAATCACTTCGCCGTCGATCACGAGCTCGAAGCCGGCGTCGATCATCGCGGTCAGCACGTCCGCGCGATGAGGGACGTCTTCGGTGAATGAGCGTATCCGGGCGGTGAGAAAGCTCAGGAGCTTCTGCTGCATCGCCTCCGGAATATCGGCTCCGGTCGCGGTCACCGGGGCCGCAGCGCCCATCACGCCTCGGGGCGAAAAATAGATCTCCTTGGTGGACGCCGCAATGAACGCGCCGGCGGAAATCGCGTCCGGATTGACAAACGTCGCGGTGATTCCGTCGAAACGCCCCATCATTTCCATAATATCAAGCGTCGTATTGACTGCCCCGCCCGGCGTATCCATGTCCAGCACCACCATGTCGATCCCTTCGGCGACCGCTTCCTTCATTCCCCGCCGAAGGATGTATTGAATGGGCCGTCCGATCTGGTCCCTGACGGGCAGGATGTACACCGTCTTCAGCCTGTCGCCGTTTTCGGCGCGCGCCTCACTGCGCTCGGCGGCTGCCTCGCCGGGGTCTTCCCCGTTGCGCACGAGCACTCCATCCGAACCCGCGGCCCACAGGGCGGCGCCCGCGGCTACGAACACAACCCCCGACACTTTACGAACAAGCGATAACATGGCTTTGGTCAATTCCTTAACAACCTACTGCCATTCAGACGCCGCGCAACGCATTTTGCGAGAAAGCATCCTTCCTTGCCGGGAATTCCTTCCCGCTGGATTCCGCGCCGTGATCGCAGCCCCGCGCCCGGCGCCGCAGCCGCCGGGCTACTCACCCTGGATCGTCACCTGGAGCGTCCGGTTATGCCCCGCGGTCCTGTGCTCCCAGAGGTACACTCCCTGCCAGGTTCCGAGCACCATGCGCCCGTCCGTGAAAGGAATCGCCTCGGAGGTCCGGGTGAGCGCCATTTTAATGTGGCTGGGCATGTCGTCGGGGCCCTCCATGGTGTGAACGAAATCCGGATCGTTCTCCGGAACAAGCTTCTCGAAGTACATCTCGAGATCGCGGCGGGCGCTGGGATCGGCGTTCTCCATGATCACCAGGCTGCAACTCGTATGGCGACAGAAAACCGTAATCACCCCGCTGGTCAGTCCGCTCTTTTTCAACTCCCGGTCGATCTCCCCGGTGACTTCACTTGTCCCTTTGCCTCGCGTCCCGATCCTCAACGTCGCTTGATAGACAGCCATAATCCTTCCAAGGAAGCCCTTCGACAGGGGGAAAAGCAAGGAAAAGAACCGAACGGCGCACAGGTCGGTCGGTTCACGCTCCCGGACCGTGCAATTTCCCCAGTCCGCTTCCCGGGGGCGAAAATATTCTTGCCAGCACCGGTCGAATCAGCGAGGGTCGCGACGGGTGTCGAGCGGTACGGCGGCACGATAATCTCCTTAAGAAATCGGCATATGAAATATCGAAAGCTTGGAAAAACGAATTGGCAGGTGAGCGCGGTCTCCATGGGTTGCTGGGGCATCGGCGGCCAATGGGGCGAGGTCAGCGAGCGCGACGCGCTCGAAGCGATTCACGCCGCCCGGGACGCGGGCGTGAACCTTTTCGATACGGCGGACGCCTACGGTCTCGGCCGGAGCGAAGAACTCGTCGGCAAGGCGCTGGGGAACCGGCCGGACGATGTTTACATCGCCACCAAAGTCGGCAACTGGGGCCGGCGATTGGACGATCACCTCCCCTACAAAACCGTACACAGCATCTACGAATCCTGCCACGCAAGCCTCTATCGACTGAAGTCCGACTTCATCGACCTTTACCAATGCCACATCGGTTCGCCGGAACATCCGGAGATTTTTCTCGAAGCGTTCGAAACGCTAAAAACCCAGGGAAAGATCCGTCATTACGCCATTTCGACCGATCACCTGGACGCGTTGCAGGCGATGAACGCCAACGGCGCCTGCGCCTCTTGTCAGGTGAATTACTCGATTCTTGTCCGCAGTCCGGAAAAAGCTCTCCTCCCGTATTGCCGGGAGAACGAGATCGGCGTGCTCGTCCGCAGTCCGCTGGCGATGGGGATTCTGACCGGGAAATTCAGCCCCGACACCCGCTTCGACGATCAAGTCCGCCGGGGATGGAACGAGGGCGGCGCCCGCGAGAAGTTTGTCAAGCGCGTCTCACTGGTCGAGAGGCTGAAGCCCCTCTCCAACCAGGGTCGCTCGCTCCTGGATATCGCGCTCCAATTCACCCTCGCCAATCCGGCGGTGACCTGTCCGATCCCGGGCATGAAGAACACCGATCAGGCCCGGTCCAACGTGGCGGCGGTCAACGGCGAACTCAGCGAATCCGACCTTCGGGAGATCGATGAGGTTTTCCCGCCCGGCACCGACAATTAAGGCACGTCGGTTTTGGCCCGGTGCTGACGCGCCGGCCTGTATCAAAACCCAAACTTGACACCGGATATATCCGCAAGAGCCCATTGCATTCGAATCTCCGTCCGCAAGGACAGGGGCCGGAATGTCACGAATTTAGCCTGTCGGCAGAGACAGGGCCTCAGGCTTTCGGCGCGATCATGCTCATCGGGTCGAGGACCTGGTCGAGAATTTTCTCATCCAACAGCCCCTTCTCAAGCACCACCTCCCGGAGAGTCTTCCCTTCAGCGAAAGCCTGCTTGGCGACTTCGGCGGCTTTGTCGTATCCAATGTGCGGATTCAACGCGGTAACCAGCATCAACGACCGGCGAACCAACCCGCGGCAGGTTTCCTCGTTCGCCTCCAGCCCCTTCACGCATTCACGGCTGAACGTCCGGGCTCCGTTGCTCAGGCAGTTGATGGAATCGTGAAGCGCGTAGGCGATCAGGGGAATCGTGACGTTCAGCTCGAAATGGCCGTCCCGCCCGGCAATGGCCGCGGCATTGGCCATGCCCGTCACGTATATCCCGACCTGCACCAGCATCTCGCTCATAACGGGATTCACTTTGCCCGGCATGATCGAGGACCCGGGCTGCGTTGCCGGAAGCCGGATCTCTCCCAGTCCCGAACGCGGTCCCGACCCCATTAGCCGAATGTCGTTGGCCACTTTCGTCAGGCTCGCGGCGATCGTACCAAGAATTCCGGCGACTTCCACGCAGTCGTCACGCCCGGCCTGCGCTTCGAAATGATTGTCGGCCTCGCGGAAAGTGATTCCGGTCTTTTCGGAAAGGATTTCGCAAACCCTTCCGGGAAACTCGGGATTGCAGTTGATACCTGTCCCTACGGCTGTTCCCCCGACGGCGAGTTCAGCGAGCATATCGGAGGCGCGGCGGGCGCGGGCGGCCGCCTTATTTACCTGCGCGGCGTACCCGGAAAACTCCTGGCCCAACGTCATCGGAGTCGCGTCCATGAGGTGGGTGCGTCCGATCTTGACGACCTCCTTCCAGGCATCCGACTTTTCCTGGAGCGTCCCCGCGAGTTCGTCCAGGGCGGGTGCGAGCTGTTCCTTCAGCGCGATCGCAAGGCTGACGTGGAGAACCGTGGGAATGATGTCATTCGATGACTGGCCCATGTTGACGTCGTCGTTGGGATGAACCGGTTTTCGGGATCCGATTTTTTCTCCGGCCAACTGGCTTGCACGGTTCGAGATCACTTCGTTGACGTTCATATTGGAGGATGTTCCCGAGCCGGTCTGGAAAACGTCGACCGGAAAATGACTTGTCAGTTTTCCCTCGAACACCTCCTGCGCGGCCTGCCGAATCAACTCCGCCTTTCTTTTATCAAGTTTTCCCAGTCGTTCATTCGCGGTGGCGCAGGCGGCTTTCACCAGGCCGAGGCCGCGGATAAACGTCTCAGGCATCGGACGGCCGCTAATCGGAAAATTCAATACGGCACGTTCCGTCGAAGCGCCGTAAAGGGCGTCGTCCGGAACCTGCATTTCACCCATTGAGTCTTTTTCGGTTCTCATAAATCAGTCAATCGGGGATAACGTCGGCCACGTAACGCGGCGTGTGTTGTCGGCATCAACGTTCACGACTTCGCCTCGACCATCCGGAGATTCATGGTTCGGGATTTGAGGAAGTCGCTAAGTTTGAGCAAGTTCCCAACCGGCGGCAGGTCGCCGAAAACCTCGAGAGCGTTCGCGGCCTCCTTCGCCTTGCCAAAAATCGTCTCGACCACCTCGGCATGAATCCCGCGCTCCACCATTCTCGCGAGCCACATTTCCACTTTTTCGTCGCGGGCGGCGCGCACGTCGTTGAAGAACTCCTCTTTCTCCACGGCGCTGAGCTTCGCCAGAAGGAGAATCACGGGCAACGTATACTTCCTTCCGGCAAGGTCCGTTCCGAGGGTCTTGCCGATTTCCTCCTCGTTTCCAAAAAAATCAACAAGGTCGTCGTAAACCTGATAACCGATTCCGAGGTTAAGCCCAAACCGTTTGGCCGCCTCACAGAAATCGTCCCCGTACCCGCCGAGCCGGGCGCCCAGGAAACACGACACCTTGAACAGCTCCGCGGTCTTGAGCTCAATCAGGCGAAAATATTCCGTAATCGTAATGTCGGCGGCGCCGCGACGCGCGGTCTGCGCGATCTCACCGGCACAAACACGCCTCGTGGCACGGGAGATCAGCCGGCAGACTTCAGACCCCGGAAAATCCGTGGAGAGATGCACCGCGTGCGCGAATAATGCATCGCCGAGAAGAACCGCCGTTTCCGGCCCGAATTTCCGGCTTGCTGTCGAGCGTCCGTGACGGACCGAGGCGGAATCCAGAATATCGTCGTGCACGAGCGTCGCCAGATGGACCAGCTCGATCACCGCAGCCACCCTCACCAGATCATCCGACACCCCGCCGGCACGCCCCCATCCCGCGAAAAACACCAGTGCGGGCCGCAAACGTTTCCCGCCGCGCCCGAGACAATACCGGACATGGTCGCGGATTTCGGGCTCGAAGCGGGAAACTTCCGATCTCAAAAAGGCGTTCAGCGCATGCATATGGGGCGCCAGCGCGTTAAAAAGCGTTGCGCTGTTGTTTACGACGCCTTTTGGGTTTCCAAATTTTTCGCTGGCTAGCATAAGTGAACTTCGGACTAATATCTCGCCCCGGCGGGCTTAATCAAACCCCCGGCATCCGCCGCGGCGCAATACAATTTTCCTTTTCACCTATCATAAGCGAGAAAAATAATGACTGACAATCCTCTATTGATCCTTCTCACGCTGGGAGCGGCCGCGTACGTTTTCAAGCTTTGGCTCGACGACTATCGCAGCACCGCCGAAGGCGATCCCCCGCCCGGCGCGCTACCGGGAGCGACGCCCGCGGGCACGAAAGCGATCCTGGTCGCAATCGGAGGAGCGTTGATCATTCTTGGAATGGAAGTGGGCGGAGAATACGCCCTGGATATCGTGGAGGATCAGTCCGAAATCACTGTGCTTTTCGGGATCTTTATGCTTTCCGCAGCGTTTTTCGAAGAGCTGATCTTTCGCGGATTCCTTGTCGTCCAGAACCGGGGACGGGTATTCCTGGTCGGCAGCATTTTTTTCTTTTCCGTGGTTTTCACTCTCGCCCATCCGTTTCTCTGGGAATTCGAAAGCGGTGAGCAGGGATGGCGCGTCTGGGAGGGCTCGCTCTCCTTCGATCCGTCGCTGAGCGCCTGGTTCAGCACCGTGATCGTTTTCGTCAATTCACTGTGGTTCTACACCGTGCGATTCTATTCCCTCAATTCGACCCGCTCGCTCATCCCCTGCTTCGCGGCACACTTCGCCAGCAACCTCGGAGTGTTCGGGGTAAAAGGCGCGCAGGGTTTCGTAACCGGCTGGTGGTGAGTCACACCGAAGCAGAAAAAAAGTTGCCGGCGGATGACGGAAACGACCGTCAACCGCCGGCTGACTCACTACCAGTACCCCAAGCTCACAACGATTCTTCCACTTCCAACTCCACCTCCTCGTCGTCATCCTCGACGTCGGCGGGATCCATCCGGGTAAAATCGCGAAACTCAATTCTCTGCCGTTCCCTTGCTTCCAAATGCTCTTTATACTCCCGGTCGTACCGGGCAACATTTTCGACGAGGTGACGGATCCCCGCCACCGTCTCCGGGCTGATCGTAATCGAGCTGCCGATCATCAGGAGGTAACGATCATCGTTGAAATCAACGCGCATCTCCGCGTCGATTTCCTTCCTGGACGGATATAAATATACCGTTCCAAGAGTAAGCCGGTGATCATCGAGAAGCACCGTTTCCTCTTCGGCCACCTTCCGTTTAACAAACTCCCGCGCATCGTCGATCCTCGTCTCGAATTCCTTCAATACCGCAGCCAGACGATCGACCTGTTCGGTATCTCCCGGCACGATCTTGAACGGCAGCCCGATAATATCGTCGCCCGTAATGACCGCCTGATGGCGTTCCAGATACCGCCCTTCGTAGGGATCGAAATACCGTTCCGGCCCAACGCGCAGCTCCAGGCTTTCGAGCATCCGGCGTCTCAAGCTCCTCTCGGTCCCGCGCATGTCGAAGCGGACGAAATAGGTCATGTCACGCAATTCGGTCCTCTCGACAACAGCGTCAATCCGGAAAGGCTCGTCGACATCGGGCTCCTCGTCGACCGCGACATCCTCGGGCTCCCATCCAACCGCTTCGCGAATCTCCGCTTCGTAATGCGGCGCCGCCACGATCGCTTCTCGAACAATCTCTTCCTCCAACTCGGGTGCCAACTCCAGGGCGGCCATCGTAACCGCGACGCTCCAATACGCATCTTCCCCGGAAACACGCACGACCGAGCGTCGCGTCGTCGTCGCCGCATTCTCGGGATACGTCTCGACAAGCGACCTCACCAGGCCCAGCTCCCGCCGAAGTTGCTCCGGCAATTCCTCGTCCGTTTCCTCGGGAACAGGATCCCAACCCGCCGCTTCGCGAACCTCCGCTTCGTAATGCGGCGCCCCGAAAATCGCCATTCGAACGATTTCTTCCTCCCGATCCGGCGCGGCCGCCAAAGCGGTCTCGACGATCGTCACGCTCCAAAACGCCTCTTCTTCGGCAACGCGCGCCAAGGATCGACGCGTCACCGCCGCCGTATTTTCCGGATAGCTCGCGATCAGTGACGTGACCAGATCCACCTCGCGCCGCAAACGCTCCGGCAGCGGCTCGTCACCGGCCTCCTCCGTTTCGGTTTGAACTTCGGCATCGGCAACCTCGGTCTCGGACGCCTCAGGGGCTTCTTCTTCCCGGTCGAAAAATTCGGGCGCCGCCCGCGCAACGTTTGCTTCGATCGCCTCCCGCTGGTCCGGCGCCGATTCCACGGCGGCCTCCATAATGGCCGTCACGTTCTCGTAACTCGGTTCCGGAAGTCCTTCGATCGCGCTGACAGCAATCGCCGCCGCGGCATCGGGAAAATTCCGGGCCAGGGATCCCACGATCTCAGCGGCCATTTCCGGATCGGAGGAAACCGCGTCGGTCACCGCCTGGAACCTGGCGTCCCCTTCGTCCGCTCCTTCGATGGCTCCCGGGAGATCCTCCTGTGCATGGATGACAAGCGGACACCAGACCAACAATGCGGCCGCCGCGACTAATTGATGAATAGATCGGATTATTTTCATGGTTCCTCCCTTACCTTCTTTGACGAGGACCCGTGCGCGCGCCGCGAGAGTCACGAACGTCGTCGTTCTCCTCGGCCTCCAACTCGCGCATCATGTTCCGGATTTGTTCCCGTTGCTGCTCGCTTCGATAGCGGCCGAGATCACGCAGGTATTCCTCCTCTTCCTCCGTTCGCTGATACTGCGATCCCTGAACCTGTCTGTGCGTGAGGTCCATTTCCATCATACGGCGTTCGTCGATAAAATCCGTGTAATTGTGACGGTTCGGATCGGTGATCGTCGCGGTGATAAATATGATCTGGTTCTTCTTCTGCATATCCCGGGATTCACTGCGGAACAGGCGTCCCACCACCGGCATGTCCCCAAGCAACGGCACCTTGCTTTCCGTTGTCACCGAATCTTCGTCAACCAGACCGCTCATCGCAAGAGTCTGCCCGCTTTTCACCATCACCTTCGTCTCAACGGAACGCTGGCGAATCGTCGGAATCACCTGGCCCTGACCGAGGATCTGCTGGCCGACGATGTTGTTGATCTCCGGTCGCGCCTGAAGGTTTATCAGATCGCCTCCGCTGATCGTCGGAGTGACCCTGAGCACAACTCCCGGACGGGGCTCAAGCTCGATCGGCTCCTCGAACGACTGGCGCACGGGATCGCCCGGCTGACCGGTGCCGAAAACGTTGATCGCGCCGTCGCGATACAGGTAGTCAACCACCTGGATCTCCGCCTCCTCGGCGTTCATCGTCACGATCGTCGGATTGGAAACCAGGCGCGCGTCGGTCTGCTGCTGCAGCGCCCGCAATATCATATTGAATTCCGGCGCGGAGAAGATCGCCTCCGTATGGCGCGCGTTCCCGATATCATCCATCAAGTCGCTGAAATCGGGATCAGCCTGCCCCTGTAGGCGTTCCCATCGGTGAATCGCCGGGCCCGCCTCCAATTCGTACCCCGTGAGCGACGTCCAATCGATGCCGAGGTCCTTGACGTCGGTATCCGAGACTTCGACAAACATCGCTTCAATCATCACCTGTTGCGCCGGTTGATCGAGGCGATTCACGAGGCTCTGCACTTCACGCATCGCCCCTTCCGAAGCGGTAACGATCAACACATTGGTTCCGGAATCGACCTGAACCTGCTGAACCCCCGAAAGGTTTTGGACGAATTCCGCGATCACCGAGGCCGACGGATACTTCACCTGCACGACCCGTGTCGCAGGCGGAACCGCTTCAATTCGTTCGATCGTTTCGATCATGATAATGTCATCGCGCTCGATGTATCCGTACCCGACTTCGGACATCAACCTCTCAAAGACCTGCTGCCAGCCTACGTTTCGCCAGCGTATCGTCGCCGTCTCCTCCGCGGCAATAACCATGAAGTGCTGCGGAATCATAATATTCAGATCCGCCTCCGACGAAACCAGGCTCACGATCTCGGAGATCGGAACGTCCTGAAAGTCCACGGTCAATGTGCCGTCCTCATGCACAGTCACCCGGCCGTCGGCTATGCTGGGATCCACGTACTCGTCGCGAACAATCATTATAATACCATCATCCTCACGATATGTGTATCCAACCGGCGACAACACAATATCGAAGACCTGCGGCCACGTCACGTCGCGAAGCGTTATCGACGCTCTCCCGGTAAATTCCTCGGGAATGACAAGGTTAAGGTCGTACAGATCGGCGACGCTCCGAAGGATCGTCCGGATCTCCACGTTCGGAAAATCCACCGAAATCGTGTCCATTTCCTCATCGGCAACCTCCACAACGCTTTCTTCAGGCGTGACAACTTCAGCGCCTTCCTCGACGTCGTTCTCGCCGTTTACGGCATCCACCTCCATTGTATCGTGGTCTCCTCCGAGTTCAAATTCGCGAAGCGCGTCATTGGCGGACTCCACGATAATCTCGACCTGATCGGGCGCCGCCTCGGCGGCTCCGCTCACAATCAGTTCGACCGAATCGGGCGAACCGCCCACCGCCGCCCGAACGACACTTGCAACATCCGCACCCTCGGGCAAAGCCAAGATCACGGTGCGTAC
Source organism: Opitutales bacterium (assembly GCA_007130045.1). Lineage (GTDB taxonomy): Bacteria > Verrucomicrobiota > Verrucomicrobiia > Opitutales > T3Sed10-336 > PXDC01. Next base: position 33,275 of record SLTG01000045.1, on the reverse strand, counting down.
GATCACGTTCGCGTGATCCGGGAACTCCGCCGTTAACGCGGCGGCAATTTCCCCGGCACGCTCCGGTTCGGATGAAACCGCTTCACTTACGGACTCGTAAACTTCAGGATCCCGCGGACTTACCGCGACATCCTCCAACAGCGCGTCAATCGACACGGATTCAACTTCCACAACGTCCTCCTGTCCCGAAACAGGGAAGGCAAACGCCGCGCAAGCGCACAAACAAACAATCCACAAACCGGGGGTCTTCATATTTATTTCTTTTGAGTTAAAGGTTCTTTTCAATTTCCTCATCATTCATCCGCAACGTGTAGGACGACGTTGAAATCCCCGTCACCTCCACCTGGTATGTCCGTCCTCGGTATTCAACAGACAAATACTCTCCGACGCCGACAGGGCGTCCTTCAAAAAGCAAAAAGCTTCTCCCGCCCATGGAGATCGTCCCGTCCGGAACGAGATTCAGGGTAATTTCCGTCAGGCCCGCCGCTGGAGCCGTCTCGTCCGCGACAACATCCATTCGCGGAAGAAAGGGGTGAAGCACGATTCCGTCGAGCAGTTCATCCAAGTCGGCCGCTTCAGGTTCCAGAATACTACGCGCCGTTTCAAGAAGCGCCTCTCGATCATCCGGAAGCGTGACCTGCGCCCGCACCGGGACCGCGACAAAGGCCGCTGTCAATAAAACCGTTAAAGTTGTGATAATCGTTTTCATCGCTGTCCGAGAAGCTCCAGGTTCAGGGATAAACTCATCATTGTGGCATCGTCCTGCCGCTGGGATCTGATGGCTTCGAAACTGTTAATGCGGGCGAAATGAACGCCGTTCTCGATCGCGTGCATAAAGGCAAGCAGATCGGCATAGTCGCCCTGAACCGCGATCTCGTATCCAACCGGCACGTATGTGTTGTCGTCATTTTCATCTTTGTCCCGTGGCGGCAATGAGCGTTGGTTTAGAGAAGCGATGGCTACGCCGGTTTCGGATTCCAGGCGATAAAAGTATTGAAGGTTCCGCGCCAGTTCCGACGGTCGGATCAAGCGACTTTTAATATCTTGGGAGATACCACGCAAGGAGTCAAGATGACTGTTCAAATTTACAGAGTTTTTAATGTTATCATCGATCCTCGTGCCCTCTCTAGTGACCTCATTCAGCCGTTCTTCAGCTTTCGAAAATTCGCCTCCGCGCATATATATGGCGGCGATCAAAACGATGGATAAGATCAAACAAGCAACGAAAGTCGGTTGCTGCTTCCCCTTGATTAACAATTCTTTAAGATTCATATTCCAACCTCCTTTCAATTGCGGTCGCGCAACAGCAACGTAAAGCTGAAGGACAATGTATCCGTCTCTGGATTACGGGATAATGAAGTAACGTTAACACTGCTCACAATGTCCGCAAAATATGGATACTCATAGAATTGTAATTCATAATCGGATACGATATCGGTCGCCTGCTGAGAAGTTCCGAGAATACGTCCGGAAAGCGCAATCCGGGGTCCGTCCGCCGCGCTGCGGAAATTGATTCTCGAAAGCACGACACGATCGGGGAGGGTCCGCGCGAGTTCCGCAAGAAACTCCGATGATCGTACGGGCGAGTTCACAAAAGAGACAGCACGCTCCACCTTCTGCGATTCGGCTCTGAAGTCACGGCTGAGAGCGACCACCTCCTCGTTCTGGGGGCTCCTTTCCGCGATGCGCGTCTCCCACGACTGTATTTGCTCGTTGAGCCCACGCAGTTCATATCCCCTGTAAAGGAAGACTATGAGAAGCGTGCAGAACACCACGATCGCGCACGCGTTCAAAAAGAAGGAAGTCCGCACAACCTTGACATCGGGCAATCCCGCGGGATTACGGAAATCAGGGTGCCAGCACGGCGGCTGCCTGGAATCTCTTCTAGTTTTTTTCATCCTGGGGAGATATTGATTCAATCATGAGTCCGAAAAGGCCGAGCCAGTGCGAGGGAATAGCGTCAGCGCTCAACTTCCCGCCCAAACGGATCTCATTCCGCTCGAGCCATTCGGAATAGTTTATTGTCAAAGGATCCACATTAAGGGACTTTGCAAAAGTCTTATTGAGCCACGAAAGCTGCTCCGGGTTCTTTGTGCAGAAGACCTGTCCCACCGACAGGCCGGTTTGCACTTCGTAGTAACCGATGGTGGATTGCAACTCGCGAAGCAGGCGGTCGACCAGTTTGGGCCCCATTTCCTTAAAATCGAAGGAATCGGAATAGAGCAATCGCTTTGCGGCCGCATTGTCTTTCAATCCAAGATCCCTCTGAACCACCGCCACCATCGATTGGAGGCCGTGAGGCACCGCGCGGACCGTATCGACGGCGCCTCCGTTGATGACAACCAGGCGGGTGTCGGTCATGCCCACTTCCAGAACGAGCGTCGGGTGCTCGATTTCCGCCGACCGGTGGTAGTCGACAAGCGCTCCGAGGGTCGCGACGCTTCCAAGTTCGAGCCGGTCCGGATATATTCCGCGTTGGAGCAGTTCGCGCTGGTGTTGCTCGAACGCTTCGGCGGGCGCGCCGCAAAGGAAGAACTCCTTCTCCATCAGACTGCCAACATCCGCCGGCGCTCCTGTCCGCGAGTTGAGGATTGCCAGGGTGTAGGCGCGAGGGTCGATGTTGAAATCCGACTTCACCTTCTCTTCAAGATATTGAGGGTCCCTGGCTTTCCGGGGCTCGTCGACGGTCAATTTCCCGAGCACCCTGCCTTTGGGATACACCCCGCAACGGGCGCGTGTATACCCGCTGGCGCCGGACGGTCTTCCCATCCTCTCCAGTATCCTCGTGATTTCGCCATCGTCATCGGCCGATGCCTCCCGAATCTCCTCAACGGTCATCGGATGACCGTATCCTGTCGTGCGGGCAAGGATAAAGCCGGCGTCTGAAAGTTCGATAAAAAATCCGTTGTGTTTGGATGATGCCATAAAACGAGACTTTGTTTTACAAAACATTGTCCCATGCAAAGCAAACCGGAAATCCCATGTTGAACTAAGTTTACAATTTTTTCGCGGATATCCGGATTTCGCGTGCAGTTTTTCCGTTGCGCGCTATCCTTGTTGAGCTATGCGCTCCTTTTCATTCACGATGCACCGCTTCGCACTTTTCGCATTGGCGCTGATTGTCTCGCACGCCGTCGCGGCAAAAGCCCCGTTTCTTTGGGAAATAGAAAAGGACGGACGCGCAAGCCACATCATGGGGACCGTACATTCCTCCCACCCCCTGGTGCGAGAGATCCCCGATCCCGTATTCGAAGCACTGAGGAACTCGGTCGTATTCCTGCCGGAACTGGAGCTTTCGCCTCAGAACATCGGCCGAATGCTGGCCGCTGCATTCGATTGGGAAGGCTCCCGGCTGGAGGAGCGCCTTCCCGAAGAACTCTATGTCCGCGTTCGGGACGCCGTGCGGCAATTGGGGCTGCCGGAATTGATGCTTCGCAACCTTTCTTTCGAGATGCTTCCGTTTCTGCTGGCGCAACCGCCGGGCGAAAACTTCACCCAGGTTATTGATGTCCAATTGTATCAAAAGGCGAGGGCGCACGACGTGGAGGTCGTGGCGCTGGAAACAATCGAGGAGCAGCTCGACGTTTTCGCAGACCTGGACGAGGCAACGACCGTCCGGTTGATCGAAAATGCGCTGGAGGAAATTGAAGAGGGTTACCCTTCGTTCCGGGAGCTGATCGAGACGTACGCCACGGGTGACGCGGACGCAGTTTACGCGCTGGTGCGCGAACTCGGGAAGGATATCCCCGAAGCCTTTCACGACGCGCTTCTGAACGAGCGCAACAAACGCATCGCCGAGCGCGCCCTTCCGCATCTGGACGAAGGCGGAGCGTTTATCGCCGTCGGGCTCGCTCACCTTCTTGGCGACGATGGCATTATCGCCCTCCTGCGCGAGCAAGGTTATTCAGTGGAAAGAATACCCGCGGATTAACCCGCGCGCCCGCTTTCCGGCATCCTCCCCCGGTGCATGCCCCGTGCCGCGAAACCGCCGGCAATCTCGGCAAACCTGATTCGGGATGCTACCACGCCGATGCGTACGACTACCAGGTGCGCTTCTTGTGCCGGTTGGCCTTCGAACGCTTGCGGCGTTTGTGTTTGGAGATCTTCAAACGGCGTTTCTTCTTCAGATTACCCATGATAAAGTGTTGTATCGTTTCGCGAAAAAAGGTGATCGTGCCCGGATACCGCCCCCCTGTAAAGCACGATTTGCACAAAAGTGCCGCCTCGCGCTCCTCCCGTCCAGCGATCGCGAAGGAGCTACCCGTACCGCTCAATCCGGGCAATCAGCGCGGCAAACCTTCCGGGCAGGGGCGCCTCAATGGTGACCGGTTCGCCAGATTCCGGATCCGTGAATTCAAGCTTTGCCAGGTGAACACACGGAAATCCATAAAGCGGCTGCTCCCTGCCCTTGGCCCGGTACGCCCGCTTCAAGCTCGACAGGTACACGGGCCCGGACCCGGCGTAGAGCTGGTCCCCGAGAGCGGGCAATCCGGATTCCGCCGCGTGGAGTCGAACCTGGTGCCGACGGTTGTACCGCGATTCGGCTTCCCATAAGGCGAAGCCTCCCGCCAATTCCCGAATCTTGCGAAAGCGCGTGGACGCTTTCTTTCCGGTCGCATGCGAAACGCGCATACGCGAAGACTTCGCCGGATGAACCAGGGGCAGTTCGCAAACGAATTCGTCCGACGGCCGTCGCCCGTACGTGAGAAAGCGGTGAGTGAACGCAAAACCGTACGCCCCCATCGTGCTCTTCAACAAACGTTTCGCCTCTTCCGTCTTTGCGCAGAGAAAGATCCCGGAGATTTCCGGAGACGGAAAGCTCACCGCGTGCGCCTCCGCGATCCGTTTGTCCTTCAACTGCTTTTTTCCTTTTTCGAGCTCCTGCCTGAGAACGTCGAGCAAGGTGTCCCGCGCGCCGCCGGATGCGTCGCGGGTTGCGACCACCCCGGCCGGCTTCTCCAGTGCAAAGAACCCCGCCGTATTGGCCAGGAGCCCAATGCGAAGGGGTCTTTCGCTCAACCGGCCCTCCGGAAAACTGATGAACGAGCGGCTCATCGGCGCAAAAAACCCTCCGGACCCGAAGGCGCCGGAGGGTTCAGTAGGATGGGAGGAGGAAATTTTTTCTTGCTATCCAAAAATCAAGTGGGAGCAGGATGCTTTATGCCTGCGCGCCACATTCGCATGGATATTTCCCGATTTTGCCGCTTTGTCAAGAGCCGAAACAAATTCGCGCGCGGTCTTTTTGGCTTGTTCCGTATTCCCGGCGGCCTCGGCCGCCTTGACTTTGCGCGACAGGGTTTTCAGGCGGGTCTTGATCCCCTGATTGTGGAAGGTCCGTCGTTCCGTCTTTCGCGCGTTCTTTATTGCTGACTTCGTATTCGCCATAATCGAAAAACAAAAGGAAGCCGAGAATTCCGCGTCCCGTCAAGAAAGATTTATAGAAAAAAGTTAGTTTTGAGGCCTGTAAGCCGGATTCTGTGTTCCGCCCGGCGGGCGGAACGGCGTTCATTTATCTATCCCGCTTCCGCAGGATTCCCGCGCCGTGCGGGATGCGACCTACCCGGAACGTTTCGGCGGGCCGCCGCGTTCCCTATTTGGTCTTGCACCGGACTGGGTTTGTCCCGCCCCCGCGAATCACTCCGCGGAGCGGTGGGCTCTTACCCCACCTTTTCACCCTTACCTCCCCCCGGGATCCACAATTTCAAATCCCGGTCGGAGGCGGTTTGTTTTCTGTGACACTTTCCGTCGCCCCGCTTTCAGACGAAGCGCCCCCGGTTTCCCGGGGAGTCCTGCCCTGTGGTGTCCGGACTTTCCTCTCTGTCTATTTCAATGAAACGGCTTCTGAAGCCCGCGGATGCCACGCGCTCTCAGCCGCGCCATGGAACAGAGCGAACACCCGGCCTCAAAACTAACCATCATAATATAGGATGCGCCCGCAACTATCGCAAGTCGCAATCTCCTTCGCCGCGCGTGCATTGCTTTCCACCCCCGAAGACACCTTCAGGTGGCACCCCCGGCACTTCTTGTCGCGAAGAGCCACCACCACCGGAAATCGGACGTGCTTCAGCAACCGGTCGTAGATGTCCAGGTATTCAGGAGAGACCTTCTCCCGGGCTTCGCCGGCAGCCACAGCGGCGTTATCGAGCTGACCGCGGAACACTTCCGCCCTCTCTTCCAGCTTCGCTATCCGGTTCTCGGATGCGGAAACCTTTTCGCGGCACGCCTCACCCGCCTCCTCGACCGCCTTCCTTCCCTCGTCGATGTTCAGCAGGATCTGGATCTCCTCGTCCTCCACGGCGGAAATCTTCTCCCTGACCGCCTCGATCTCGTGCTCCAGCGCTTGGTACTCCTCGTTTTTCTTTACTTCGAGCTGCTGGTTCTTGTAGCGAACGATCTTCGCGTTGAGCTCCTCCAATTCGCCCTCGAGCGCTTTGTGCCTATTCTCAAGCTTAAGCAACTCCGCCCGGGCCTCCCTGGCTTTCTCCTCCTCCTGGGCAATCCGGCTGCGGTTCGTTTCAATTTCCTCAGGTATGGACGCCAATTGGGATTCGAGATCCATCCTGGCCTTGTCCCTGTCCTGCAGGATGAGGAGGTGTTCAATTTGCTCGCTCGGCATCGGTTGTCGGCAAGCTTACCCGCTGGATTTCCAGCAGATCAAGCCTAATTCCGATCCGCCCCGCCCGGATCCCCCTAAATGTAGTACATCGTCTCGTCACCGTCGCGCATCAGCAGACCCTCCAGAGAATACTCCCGCGTCTTCGCCTCCAGCACGTTTCTTATTTCCACCCAAACCTGGTGAACCGCACGGGACGACTGTCCCTCATTGACCGGATTGATCGCGAGCAGCTCCCCGTCGATCGTCTTGATGATATCGAAAACCGTGATTTCCTCCGGCTTCCGGGCCAGTGCGTACCCTCCCTGTTTACCCCGCCGGCTAACGATCAATCCTCCGTTTCGGAGATCCGTGAGAATCTGGGCGAGATAGTTCGCCGGAATTTTCTCCGCCCCGGCAAGATCCTCGATGTGGGCCAACTCCCGTTTCCCGTAGTTCCGCGCCAATTGCACCAGAACCCGGCAGGCATATTCGACTTTCACGGAAAGTTTCACAAAATCAATCGTTTAAAGGCCTATCTTCACTCAATAACTGGAAATTAAAATGCCCTGCAACCTAAAAAAATCGTTGTTAAAAGATCGGTGCTCGAACAAGATCAAAAGTTTAATCGAAAGGGTACATGGCCAAGAACGAATCCGAGATTCCCTCAAACATCCATACAGAACACAAGTCGGCCTACGACGCTTCCAAAATCCAGAAACTGGAAGGTCTTGAAGGCGTCCGGAAACGACCGGACATGTACATCGGGGATACCCACGAGCGCGGATTGCACCATTGCGTTTTCGAGGTGGTCGACAATTCGATCGACGAAGCACTCGCAGGCTACTGCTCCAATATTACGGTTACCATTCACCTGGACGGATCCTGCTCGGTGGAGGACGACGGCCGGGGAATCCCCGTGGACATCCACCAGAAATACAAAATTCCCGCCCTGGAGCTCGTGCTGACGAACCTCCACGCCGGCGGAAAGTTTGCCAAGGGCGCGTACATGGTCTCCGGCGGCCTGCACGGAGTCGGCGCGAAATGCGTTAACGCGGTCTCCGAATGGTTCGAAGCCGAGGTTCGCCGTGAGGGAAAGATCCACCACATGCGCTTCGAACAGGGCAAAACGACGTCACCGCTCACCGTGATCGGCGAAAGCAAGAAAACCGGCACGAAAATCACCTTCAAACCCGATACCGGCATCTTTTCCGTGACGGAGTTTCAATACGATCTCCTCGCCAAACGCCTGCGCGAGCTCGCCTTCCTCAACGCCGGAATCCACATCGACCTCGTGGACGAACGCTCCAACAAGTCCGAAAGCTTCGAGTTTCAGAACGGAATCTGCGAATACGTCTCCTTCCTCAATCGAAACAAGAGCGTCGTCCATCCGGATCCGGTCACTTTCACAGGCAGGCACGTTCCAAATCCCGAAAATCCCGAGGTCGCCACCGTTGTCGATGTTTCCCTCCAATACAACGATTCCTACAACGATCAGATCTACGCCTACGCCAACTCCATCTTCAATATCGAAGGCGGTACCCACCTCTCCGGGTTTCGAACCGCCCTCACGCGCGTGATCAACAATTACGCGAAGGCCAATGGCCTGCTGAAGGATAAGGACCCTTCGATCTCAGGCGACGACGCCCGGGAAGGTCTGACTGCCGTCATCTCGGTGAAAATTCCCGAACCCCGCTTCGAAGGCCAGACCAAAACCAAGCTTTCCAACGGCGAAGTCGACGGCATCGTCCAGAAAGTCGTCGGAGAGGAACTTCGTTTCTATTTCGAAACGAACCCGTCCATCACCAAACGGATCATCGACAAGGCCCTCAATGCCGCCCGCGCCCGCGAGGCCGCTCGCAAAGCCCGCGAAACCGTGCGCAAGAGCGCCATGAGCTCCGGAGGACTTCCCGGAAAACTCGCCGACTGCTCGGAAAAGGATCCCTCCCTCACCGAACTTTACATCGTCGAGGGCGACTCGGCCGGAGGGTCGGCCAAACAGGGCCGCGACCGTCGCTATCAGGCCATCCTCCCGATCCGCGGAAAACTCATCAATGTCGAAAAAGCCCGGATCGACAAGGTTCTCTCCAACGAAGAGATCCGCACGATCATCACGGCCGCCGGCACCGGCATCGGCACCCACGAGGGCGAAGGTTCGTTCGACATCGGTAAAGCCCGTTATCATCGGATCATTATCATGACGGACGCCGACGTCGACGGCTCGCACATTCGCACCCTCCTGCTCACGTTCCTCTTCCGCCAGATGCGCGGCCTCATCGAAAAGGGTTACGTTTACATTGCCCAGCCGCCGCTGTTCAGAATCAAACGGCGCAGGCGCGAACAATACATCGACAACGAAGACCAACTCAACCGAATCCTGCTCGAACTGGGTGCCGAGGACACCGTGCTGGCCAGAACCGATGACGGCCATTCCTTTAACTCGACCCAGCTTGAAAAGATCGCCGACGCTCTCCAACGGCTCGAAAAACTCGGGGCCGGCGTCACCCGCTATGGGGTTTCCCTCGCCGAATACCTCGACCAGCACCCGCCAGGCCAGGGAACGTTGCCGAAATACATCGCGCGCCTTCGCGAAGGCAACCGCGAAGAGTTTTTCTATCTTCACAACGATGATGACCTCGCTCGATTCACCGCCGACTACAAACTCGAGGGTGACCTCTTCGACCTTCCGGACCTGCAGGTGGTGGAAACCGAAGACGGTGTCCGCGTCAACCGCCGCACTTCCGTACACGAAATCTTCGAGTCCACCCAGCTCTCAAAGATCGTCGGAGAACTGAGCCGGATCGGCCTCGATGTGGACCACTTCAGCCGTCAGGAGGAACCACAGTACACGCTGACCGAGAATCCCGGCCAGAAGAACGAGAAGGTCACTCCGATTCACTCGCCCCTGGAAATCCTCAATCAGATCCGCCTTTCGGGGCGGCACGGATTGAGCATTCAACGTTACAAAGGCCTCGGGGAGATGAACCCCAAGCAGCTTTACGAGACCACCATGGATCCCGACAAACGACGCCTGCTCCAGGTCGGCATCTCCGACGCCGCCCGCGCCGACGAACTGTTTACGATCCTGATGGGAGAAGAAGTCGCCCCGCGGCGCGCCTTCATTGAGGACAACGCCCTCAATACCAGCTACCTCGACGTCTGACGCCGCACCGATAAAAGTTTTAGTCAATGTACACGCAGAACGAAAAACTCTCCACAGCCAACATCACGGACGTCATGCAGACCGCCTACATCGATTATTCGATGTCGGTCATCATCAGCCGAGCGCTCCCCGACGTACGCGACGGATTCAAGCCCGTCCAGCGCCGCATCCTTTACGCAATGCTCCGGGAGGGTCTCGCCAGCAACCGTCCATTCGACAAGTGCGCCGGGGTCGTGGGAGAAGTCCTGAAAAACTATCACCCGCACGGGGACACGTCGGTTTACGACACGCTCGTGCGTATGGCTCAGCCCTGGGTCATGCGCTATCCATTGATCGAACCCCAGGGCAATTTCGGGTCGGTTGACGGCGACCCCCCGGCCGCCTACCGGTACACCGAGTGCCGCCTTCAGTCGATCGCGGAGGATATGCTGCGCAATATCGACGAGGAAACCGTTGATTTTGTCGCCAATTACAAGGAAAGCACCACCGAACCCTCCGTGCTGCCCGCCGCACTGCCGAACCTGCTCCTCAATGGCTCGACGGGGATCGCGGTCGGTATGACTACCAATATCCCTCCGCACAATTTGGACGAACTCGTGAACGGCATGGTTGCGCTGATTGACAATCCCTCCCTGCCCATCGACGAGCTGATCCGCCACATCCCCGGTCCCGATTTTCCCTCCGGTGGCACGGTCGTCGGCAGAGGCGGCATCGAATCCTACATGCGAACCGGCCGCGGCATCGTTAAGATTCGGGGGAAAATCCACACCGAGGAGCTGAAAAACGGCAAGGAACAGATCGTCGTCACAGAGATTCCCTACAACGTCAACCGCGCCACCCTCGTCAAGAAAATCGCCGACCTCGTCTCCTCCAAAAGCATCGAAGGTGTCAGCGATCTGCGCGACGAATCCGACGAAAACACCCGCATCGTCCTCGAACTCAAACGAGGCGAAGTCCCGCGTGTTATCGTCAACAAACTTTTTAAACACACCGCCCTCGAATCCTCCTTCGGTGTCATCCTGCTCGCGCTCGACAAACGGCGCCCGAAGCAGATGAACATCAAGGAAATGATCGAGTGCTACATCGAACACCGCCGCGAAGTGGTGTTCCGCCGCACCCAGTTCCAGCTCCGCAAGGCCGAGGACCGCGCCCACATCCTCGAAGGCTACAAGATCGCCCTCGACAACCTCGACGACTTCGTCCGCATCATCCGCGCCTCCGCAAACCGGGACGAAGCCCGCGAAAGACTGATGCAGACCTACCCCATTTCCGAACGCCAGACCAACGCCATTCTCGACCTCCGCCTTTATCAGCTCACCGGCATGGAACGCGAGAAGATCGAAGAGGAGTACAACAAACTCCTCGAAATCATCCAGGAACTTCGATCGATCCTCGAAAGCGAGCAGAAGCTCCTGGATGTCATCAAGAACGATCTTCTCGAACTCAAGGAAAAATACACGAGCCCCCGCCGGTCCGAACTCGTGCCCGAAGAGGGCGAGTTCCGGATGGAGGACGTCATCGCCAACGAGGGATGCATCATTACCGTCTCCCACCAGGGCTTTATCAAACGCACATCCGTCAGTTCCTACCGATCCCAAAAACGGGGCGGCAAGGGAATCATCGGTTCCGGTTCCTACGACGAAGACTTCGTCGAACACCTCTTCACCGCCAGCACCCACGACTACATCATGTTCTTTATGAACAACGGCCGGATTTACGTCGAAAAGGTTTACGAGATCCCGGAAGGCACGCGCACGTCCAAGGGTCGCTCCCTCGCAAACGTCCTTTCACTCCAAAAGGACGAACGCATCGCCACCATGATCTGTGTCAAGGAGTTCTCAGAATCGCAGCACCTCGTCATGGCGACGAAACTGGGCGTCGTCAAAAAGACGAACCTCAGCGGATACGTCAACTATCGCAAGGGCGGCATCATCGGGATCAAAATCGACGAAGGCGACAGCCTTATCGCCGTCCGCCTGACCCACGGCGACAACGAGATCGTCATGATCACCCACCACGGTATGTCGATCCGGTTTCATGAAAACGATCTTCGCGACCAGGGCCGCGCAACCCGCGGCGTCCGTGGAATCAAGCTCAGAAAAGGCGACTCCGTCGAGATCATCGAAATCGTCGCACCCGACGCCACCCTCCTCATCGCCGGTGAGAACGGTCTCGGCAAACGGACCCAGTTCGACGAGTACCGGACGCAGAGCCGCGGCGGCAGCGGGATCATCGCCATCCGGTCTTCGAACGTCGCCGGCGCCCTCAGCGTCAAGGACGAGGACGAAATCATGCTGCTCACCTCCAGCGGCCAGACCGTCCGTTGCCCGGTAAAGGATATTCGGGTCATCGGGCGCACCACCCGGGGCGTCAGGCTGGTCGATCTTGGCGATGACGACAAACTCATCGGCATCGCCCGCATCGTCGATGTCGACGCCGAGGAGGCGTGAGGGTGCCGGAGGCCGCTCGTCTCAAAAAAACCGGCTCTGCCGCAGTTCTTCGCTCTTGTCGCCGGAACCCGCGCTCATTTCAAGCAGCCACCGAAGCGACCGGTCCCGGAATTCGGGGTACTCCGCTATCTTCAACAGCAACAGCGCCGAGCCCAGGGCGTCGTACAGGGCGCAATGGTATTTTCGCCGGGAGGGCGAACAGTGCTCCCGGGCCAGTGCTTCAAGTTTTCCTTCGTACCCGAAGGCATCGATCAACTCGGCAAGTCCCGCGCCCGGAATCCGTTTGAACAGCCGGGGAATCAGGCGTCCCGTATCCACCCAAGGCCCCCACTGCAACGATCGGGCGCTCATCCCCGTGAAATCAGGCGAAATCCCCGGATAGGGCCACACCGATTTGAGCAGACTGTTTTCCACCGACGCGAAATGAGCGGCGAGCGGACCGTTTTTCCTCGATCGCGAAAAGAGTTCCCACTCGCACGTGAACGGCTCGTGCAAGCTCGCGTGTTCCTTTCGGATCCCATGAGTGCGGATGTCCTCCTCCCGGATCTCTCCGGTCGGACAACATAGCCGGGTCGCTGTTTCGACGATCTCTCCTCCCTTCATAACGACCAGCCCGTATTCGAGAATCCCCGAAGACCTGCTGCCTTCGAAATCGATTACATGAAGTGTTGCTTCCATCCAGTTCATCGGTAAAGGAATGTCATCTGAATTCATACGCTCTCGATCAACCTTCAATCTTCCGCCGCGCACCCGGACGGCCACCTGGAAATTTTGATCTCGCCGATTAAGGTTGGAATTCCTACCGTCATCTTGTCGCAAACAGCAACCATGCTATCGGAAAAAATACAGCCGTTCATGCAGACTCTCGCGAAAAAAACCGAGCCCGTTATCGTGTCCCATTTCGCCAACCCGGATCTCAAGATCGAGTTCAAAGCCGACGAAACCCCCGTCACCCACGCCGACCGGGTCGCCGAGAAAGTGATGCGCGATCATATTCGCAAACATTTCCCCAAACACGGCATAATCGGCGAGGAGTACGGCGAGGAGAATCCTGACGCCGAGTTCGTCTGGGTTCTCGATCCGATCGACGGCACGAAGTCCTTCGCCGCCGGATGCCCCCTTTTCGGAACCCTCATCGCGCTCCTGCACGAGGGACAACCGATCGCCGGCGCAATCAACCAACCCGTCCTCAGACAATTCTGCTACGGCGACGGACAACGGAGCCTTCTCAATGGACGCGAGGTCAAGATGCGCTACACCCCGCAATTGAAGGACGCCATCCTGCTCGCAACCGACCTGAGGGATGTTTACAGACACCAACAAGGCCGCCCGTTCGAGAAACTCATCGAATCCACCGCCCTCTTCCGAACCTGGGGCGATTGCTACGGCTACCTTCTCCTCGCAGGCGGATGGGCGGACATCATGCTCGACCCCATCTTGAACCCATGGGATTACATGGCGCTCATGCCGATTATCCGGGGCGCCGGCGGCGTCATCACCACCTGGCAGGGCAACGATCCCCTGGGCGGCCAATCCATCGTCGCCGCCAGCAGATACATCCACGGCCGCACAATCGAAATTCTCAACGAACGCCAGGAGTCCATGTAACCCCAAAGCACAGTTCCGCACCACTGCACCCGCCCCAGCACCCCAAAGACATCCCCATCCGGTTACCCCCCTTTTCCACCTGAAGCGGCTGATTCAGAACGGCCATTGATCCCCGACACCCGGAAGTATAAATAGTCAGTCTATTTATACTTGACAGAGCGCTGCATCCCCGCACCGAGGCGGTATCGGAATAGAGCCAGGAAACCGACCTATCAGAGCGTCGGGCGTTTGAAAATCACAGCGATTCCGATCACTCCTTCTTCCCGCCCGTATGCTCGGCGGTTAGCACCGAGCTGATTCCACCGCGGGGTGCCCAGCGGGTCTGCACTTTCATCCGGCGCGGTTGGCAGGCGGTGATGAGGTCGTCGAGAATGATATTGGTTACCTTTTCATAGAACACACCTTCATTCCGGTAACCGTTCAGGTAGAGTTTCAACGCTTTCAGTTCCAGACACGAGGCATCGGCCACATAGGTAATGACTACAGTTCCGAAATCGGGCTGGCCAGTTTTGGGACAAACCGATGTGAACTCCGGGAATGTGTGTTCGATCACGTAATCCCGCTCCGGTTTCGGATTGGGAAATGTTTCAAGCAAAGACGTATCGCTCATGACTTGTTAATATGGGCGGCGGAATTCCAACGGTCACCGGAGGTTACCCGTTCATCCCGCAGGCTGTCCAACCTCCTTCAGCATTTGCCCGAACCAGGGCGAGCCGGTATTGAACGGCTTTCCCCCCTTGATCCGCTTGAATTCGATCGCGCGCAACAACCCGCCCCGATCCTCGTCGTGTCCGACAACACCCTGCTCGCCCTTGAGGGCGCACTCCACGGCGGTATCCACGCAACTCTGGATCAGGCGCAAATCTTCGACATTGGCCGGCGCCGAACGCGCGAAATAACCGCTTTTCTGCACGAGCGTCTTCTCGGCGTTGAGCATCTCGGCAAACTGCTTTGCAAACCAAGCCCCGGGATTCACCGCATCCAGCTTCACATGACCGAACGCATCCCGAGGGACCTCTTCGCCCTTGGATTCCATTTCCGCGACTATGCTCTCCGCCCCGGCTCCTTCGCCCAGGAAAATGTTCACGCAATTGTATCTGTCCATGAGTGAGCGCAGCCGTTCGGCTTCGGCATGCAGGTCGATCTTCATTTCAGGCAGGAAAACGGCATGCACGTCGAACCGTTCACGCGAAAGATCGATAGCGGGCAAAAACTCCTTGCCCGCGAGCCGGCGCCGGTACTCGAACGCCGTGGCCGCGGTCAGCCACCCGCAATGCCGCCCCATCACCTCGTGAACGATCAATTTCCGCGGATTGGCGCCGTGTTCGTGAACCACGTTCTCGAAAAACCGCGCGCCCTGTTCCGCCGCAGTGAACGCTCCAAGCGACTGCCGAACGGGAATCACATCGTTGTCCACCGTCTTCGGCAACCCGACGACCCTAAGTTGGTACTCCCGCTTGCCGAGAAACGCGGCGAGGTCGGCGGCGGTTGTGTTCGTGTCATCGCCGCCTATGGTGTGCAGCACGTCGACCTTGTCCCTGGCCAATCGTTCGGCCGCCGTCTCGAGGGGATCCTGCCCCTCCTTCACGAGGCCGCGTTTCACGCAATCCTTCGCATTGGTCAGCTTGACCCGGCTGTTCCCAATGGGACTGCCCCCGTAGCGGTGGAGCAGATTCGCCCGCTCCCGAATTTCCCGCGTGACGGTGATGCTGTCTCCGAGCAAGAGCCCTTTGTATCCGTCCCGATAACAAATAATCTCCACATCGGGCGCTGTTTCCGAATAGCGCTGAATCAATCCGCCCACAGAAGAAGAGAGGCAGGGTGCCAGCCCTCCCGCCGTTAACATAGCCACTTTCTTAACTCTCATAAATAGAATTTCGTCGAATTTTCCTTATCCTCAGGACACCAAACTAGCCCTCTCAGAAAATGCTGCAAGCGTTTAGGAGCGGCCCCTTTGGCCCCACGGTTTGCGGTAAATACCCCACCCGCGCGTTCAGGATTCAGGGCGCGCGCCGGAGTCGCGATTTTCTCCCCGTTCGACTTCGAATTCGCACCTCATCCCGCCTGGAATTCGCCTGTCAGTCAAGGACAAGAAGGCGCACCCGTCTGTTTGGGCGCAAGCTCGAACGAACGCTCGCCGTGTGAATCAAAGCCGAAGCACGACTAGCAATTCGCCGCCTCGACAAGCGCTTCGACTTTTTGAAGCAGCTCCGCCGGACGGAACGGTTTTGCGAGGAAATCGGCGTTGCCGACAAGGTCTTCTTCGGGGTTGAGCTGGCTGTCGAGGTATCCCGACATAAAAAGGATACTGACCTGAGGCGACATCTTGCGGCACAATTGGCTGAGTTCCTTCCCGTCCATCTCCGGCATGACGATGTCGGTCAGGACGAGGTCGATCCTGTCCGAGTGGGCCTGGTAGTAGTCATAGGCCTGCCGCCCGTCCGTGGTGGCGACGACCTCGTATCCGTTGCGAGACAGAATTTCTTTCACCATCTCCCGGACGCCGGAGTTGTCTTCAGCCAACAGGATTCTGGTCTCTTGTTTTGATTGGTTTTGCACGGAAGATGCGCTCATTCGAAAATCGCCCCGTAATGTTTGGGAACCGGTCGCCCGATTGCGAGCATGAAATCCGAAACCGGGCTCATTCCAGCAGTTGTTTGATGTCATCGAAGCTGATCGACGCGTTGGCGCTCTCACTCGCCGCGAAGAGGTCTTTCAGGAGATTCGATTTGGAACGTTGGAGTTCAAGCACTTTTTCCTCAATCGTATCCGCGGCGATGAGTTTGATGCTCGTGACAACCTTGCTCTGGCCGATACGGTGGGCACGGTCGGTGGCCTGTGCCTCGACTGCGGGATTCCACCACGGGTCGTAATGGATGACGGTATCGGCGCCGGTCAGGTTGAGACCGGTGCCGCCCGCCTTGAGCGAGATCAGGAAGACCGGTATTTCCGGCGATTCGTTGAAGCGGTCGCATTCCTTGAGGCGGTCCCGCGTCTTGCCGTCAAGGTAGCAATAACTCACTCCGGATTGATCGAGTTCCTTTCTCAGAATCTGGAGAAGGGAGACGAATTGCGAGAACACAAGCATCCGGTGGCCGCCGTCGATTGACTCCTGAACGAGTTCGAGGAACGAATCGCGTTTGGCGGATTCGGTGGCGATCGCGTTCTCTTCGTCTTTCTGGAGAAGTCGCGGGTCGCAGCAGAACTGGCGCAGGCGGAGAAGTTGGGTAAAGGCGGCGATTCTCAGACGGCCTTCGGAGGCGCCGGCCATTTCGAGTTCGAATATCGCCTTCTGGGTGTTCTCCTTGAGCTCCTTGTATTGTTCGCGCTGGGAAGGTCCGAGTTCACTGTGAATGATCTGTTCGATTTTCTCCGGCAATTCCGGGGCGACATGCTGCTTTGTGCGTCGCAGGATGTACGGAGCCGCTTTCTGCTGAATGCGGTTGTCGTACCACTCGCGTTCCTCGGCTTTTGGGTTTGCAGGCGGCTTGTGCAGGTAACCCGGCAGGATGAAGTCGAAAAGGGCGACCAGATCATTGAGGCTGTTCTCGAGCGGAGTGCCGGTAAGCAGGAAGTGGCCGCGGCTGTAAAGCGAGCAGATCGAGCGGAAATTGCGGGTCTGCGGGTTCTTGATGTGCTGGGCTTCATCCGCGACAATACAGTCGAACACAAGGCTCTGGAACAGCTCCGCGTCGCGGATCAGCGTCGTGTACGAGGTCATCACGAGGTCGTACTGCTCAAATTCTTCCGTTGTGGAGAGGCGTTCGTTTCCGTGGTGGACGAAAAACTTGAACATCGGCACGAAGCGCTGCGTTTCACGCTTCCAGTTGGTCAGAAGACCGGCCGGACAAACAACGAGAAAGGGAGCGGACGTGACGTTGGAGGTTCGCCCGCGGTTCTTCTTTTTGCTTCGCTGTTTGAATTTGCGTTTGCGGATCTGCCATTTGCGAATGGCGGCGAGCAAAGCAAGGGCCTGAATGGTCTTACCGAGACCCATTTCGTCGGCAAGAATGCCGCCGAGTTTGTTGCGGTAGAGGTGGTACATCCACGCGACCCCCAGGCGCTGGTAGGCACGCAGGGCCTCGTCAAGGTCGCGGGGAATCGGCGGGCGTTCCAGGCGCGAAAGGTCGCGGATGGCGACGCTCCGCTTTTTCCATGTGCCGGGAGTCTGGTAATGGTCCGCGATCGTCTCCATCAAGTGCTCGGTGTCCGGCATGTCCCGGGTGTCGATGCGGTGATTCGTGCGGGGGACGAGCGCCTGGTTGTGGTTTCCCGCCAGCGAGCGCTGGAGGTGTTCGAGGCCCCGTAGCTTCTTCTCGGATATGAGGAACACGCGGGTGGGCGTTTCCACGTAGTTTTTCCCGGAATTAATGTTATTCTGAATCTCTCGGAACTTGAATTTGCCGGCCTTGAGGGAAGTCTGAACGATGAAATGCCCGTCTTCCTCGCGAGCGATGCAAGTGATCTTCGCGTCGGTTATACGTTCGGTATTCTTAGTGAAGTTTTCCGTGAATTTCGCCTGAAATTTGTTCTCCAGCTTGGTCCAGTGTTCGGCCAGGAAATTCAGGACTTTGTGCCGGTCGCGCAGCCACCACTTACGGGAGGACGGATCCAGCAGGAATTCGTTCGACTTGAGAAGAGTGAGCGCGTCTTCGTAGTAAGGGTGTTCCCTGGACGGCAGGCTGATCGCCAGGAAATCGCCGGACCCGTCCACCTCCATCGGGGTGTGACCGGCATTGATGTCGACCACTTTGTCGGCGGCTGTCGCCTTATGGTCGATCGAGTCCTGAACTCCGTCGAGATCCCACTCTTCGTCTTCCGCTTCGGATTCCAGGAATTCGGTAACCCCGGCGAGCAGAGCGCCCTCCCAATCAATGGGGGTGTCGCCGTTGCCCGTCCAGTAGAAGACAGGTTCGCCGCGAAGTGTTTCCAGAAGCTTCTTCAGTTGAAACCGGCGAAGCTGGAGAAACCCCGCCAAACGGCCGCCGCACCACGTTTCGATATATTTCGCGACCGAGAGGTGCGGAGGAGCAAGATTATAGGGACGGCTTCGGTCGATCTTCTCAGGGGAAGAGATCGAGCCGTCGGCGAATTCGATCTCAACTTTCACCGGAATGGCGTCGCGCTCGGCGGCGTCTTCCAGGTTGGGAGGCAGGTAAACCAGGAACCTTATAGGAATCCCCTGCCCTTCGGAAAGGATGAGAGAGTTGAGTGACGAAATTTCCTCGGTGAATTGCGGCATATGTCTTCAGATCCCCATGCATGGCATGAGGAGAATTCCCGAACGCGTTAAACGTGAATCATTTCTGCGGGGAAGAAGTTCCTTCCGTTCGAGAGCTTCGCCAGGTTCGGGAAGCGCTGCACGGATATGATTCGAGCGAATAAAAACGAAAAACTGCCGTTTGGAAAGGAGAAAATGGAAATAAATCGGGACTTTCACCGCCTGGCACGGGGCGCGTGCGTCAGCGGTATGCCGTTAAATGAAGCGGGGCCATCGAAGGCGACAAAAACGAGCTATTCAGTGAACAGGAGAATTCGGCATACGCAGACGGTAGTCGAATATACGTAATTAATCAACGACCATCAGTCTTCTTCGAATTTTCCCTCAAAAAGTTCTTCGAGGGCCTTGCACGCATCGGTTGCATCGTCGCCGCTGGCGGATAACCGAAGCTTCGAACCCTGGCCGGCGGCAAGCATCATCAGCCCCATGATGCTTTTCCCATCCACCACTTCCTGGTCCTTTTCAAAATAAATGTCCGATTTGAACCGATTCGCGACCCGCACGATCATTGCGGCGGGACGCGCGTGAACACCCATTTTGTTTTTGACCTCGATGACGGTTTCGTGGTCGTAGTCCGTTGCTTTGGTATTTCCTGCTTCCATTAACAGTCTGATCATTAGAGAAAACGATTCTTTCTACTTGATCCCGGAAGCGATTGCAAGTCGAGAAACTCATTTCGAATGCGCGCGGAAAATTTTCCTTCGGGTACGTTTTTCCTTCGGGTACGTTTGCTCCGGTCGCATTCGCCATTGCTCTCCGGGAGTGGGTTCATTGTGATCAAATCATTGAGCCGCTCCCGTCATTCCGCGGAGCGGACCCGTCGCTGCGGATTTTGAGGGTGACAACGCGGGCGGAACCTTTGTTCCGGTCGAACTTTTTTCAGATTGCGCGAACCGATGAGGCCAAGATGTAAGCGGGGCTGAACAAGATCCGCATAGTCACGGGTGGGTGCATCGGGTACCTTCGCATGGTTTTTTATCCATATGCGTGTGTTGAAACGACCGAACCGTTTGTTCCTGAGAAACCTATGAACGTCCTGCTTCTGACCGTTTTCATCGGCCTGGTCTTCGCGGCTCTCTTCGTGGTGATGTTTCTGTACCAGGTGAGCACCCGGCGGTTCAGCGGCAACGAACGCGAATCACTCATGCCGCTTCAGGAAGAGGGGGTGCGGCCCGTAAACAAAAGCCGCACGGGGAAGGGATAGCATTGTGCCGAATGCGGGGGAATGCGGATCGCTCACCGTTCCGCGCTCATTGCCGTCTTCCTATATACTTGTTATACAACTTTTTAAAAGAGATCACCCGATCCAATGAATTCAGATAAAATCACAATCGAATACGACGATTCGGTCGTCCGCTATTTTCTTGTCGCCACCATGGTGTGGGGGTTGATCGGCATGGCCGTGGGTGTCCTCATCGCGTCCCAGCTGGCCTTCTGGAAACTGAACTTCGAGATTTCCTGGCTCACTTACGGACGTTTACGGCCCCTGCACACCAACGCGGTCGTTTTCGCCTTTGTCGGCAATATGATGTTCGCGGGAATTTACCATTCGACGCAGCGCCTGGTAAAGGCGCGGCTCGCGTCCCGCTTCCTGACATGGTTCCACTTCTGGGGTTGGCAGGCAATCATTGTCGGCGCGGTGGCGACGCTTCCCTTTGGTCTGACCCGCAGCAAGGAATACGCGGAGCTGATCTGGCCGATCGGGCTGCTGGTCGCGATCGTCTGGGTGGTGTTCATGATCAATTTCTTCTGGACGCTTGCGCGCAGGAACGAGCGTTCCCTCTACGTGGCGATTTGGTTCTACATCGCCACGCTGGTGACCGTTCCGGTGCTCTACATCGTCAACAACCTGCAGATTCCCACCAGCCTGATCCACGCCTATCCGCTTTTCGGAGGAGTGCAGGACGCCCTGATTCAGTGGTGGTACGGGCACAACGCCGTCGCGTTCTTTCTGACCACGCCGATCCTCGGCATCATGTACTACTACCTCCCGAAGGCCGCCGATCGACCCGTATATTCGTATCGTCTCTCGATCGTCCACTTCTGGTCCCTCATCTTTCTTTACATCTGGGCTGGACCGCACCACCTGCTCAACACCGGCCTGCCGGATTGGCTTCAGTCGCTGGGCATGCTCTTCAGCCTCATGCTCTGGGCGCCTTCGTGGGGAGGGATGCTCAACGGCCTGCTGACCTTGCGCGGCGCCTGGCACAAACTCCGCACCGATCCGGTGCTCAAGTTTTTCGTTGCTGGGGTCACGTTTTACGGGATGGCTACCTTTGAGGGCCCGATGCTGTCGATAAAGACGGTCAACGCCCTTTCGCATTACACCGACTGGACCATCGGACACGTCCACAGCGCCGCCCTGGGCTGGAACGGCCTGATGACAGCCGGCATGTTCTATTGGCTGGCGCCCCGCCTCTGGAACACGCGCCTTCACTCCGTTTCGATGGCCAATTGGCACTTCTGGATGGCCCTCATCGGAATTCTTTTCTACACGGCCGCCATGTGGGTGTCCGGAATTACGCAGGGGCTCATGTTGAGCGCGACCAGCGACGGCGGCACCTCGCTCGCATACCCGACCTTCGTGGAAAGCCTGGAATCCATTCTGCCGATGTACTACCTGCGGATAGCGGGCGGGGCGCTCTACCTGGTCGGCTTCGGCCTGATGGCCTACAACCTGTGGAAAACCATCCGCGGGGGAGAGCCGGTCAACGGCGTAATGGAAGTGCCGGCGACCCGCGCGATCGAAAAACAGTACGATCTCTCGTTGAGGGGGGCGTTCGCGAATCCCCCGGTCGTTTATTCCTTTCTCCTCGTTATCCTGGGATCGGGTTGGCTCTTCGGCGGCGACGCGGTCATGTTTGTTTCGATGCTCCTCCTCATTGTCATGTGCGTGGGAGCGATTCTCCATTTCCAGGCCAAAGGTCACGAATGGGGGAAATGGTACGAAAGACTCCAGGCGAACAGCCTGCCGTTCACGGTCCTGACCCTGATCGCGATTCTCGTGGGCGGTGTGATCCAGATCGTCCCCATGGTCACGATGAAACGCGCCGAGCCGGTGGAAGGCGTCCGGCAGATTCCCTATACGCCGCTGGAATTGCTCGGAAGGGACATTTACGTCAGCGAGGGCTGCTACAACTGCCATTCCCAGTCCGTTCGACCCTTCCAGGGCGAAGTGCTGCGCTACGGCGACTTTTCCCGGCTCGGGGATTTCATCTACGACTATCCGTTCCAGTGGGGTTCGAAGCGCACCGGCCCCGACCTGCATCGGCAGGGAGGCAAGTATCCGGATATCTGGCACTACCGGCACATGATGGACGCCCGCTCAACGTCACCCGGCTCGAACATGCCGAACTATCCGTGGCTTTTCGAGCAGGATACCGACTACGACTCGCTCCCGGCGAGGATTCGCGCGATGCGTATCCTGGGTGTTCCGTACCCGGAAAGTCTCGTGGCGGAATCCCCCGACGACGCCCGGACCCAGGCTGCTGGAATCGCCGAGGGGCTCCGCGACGCAGGAGTCGACGCCGATCCCGACAAACGAATCATCGCCCTGATCGCCTACCTCCAGAAACTCGGCGCGTCCGAGAGGGTGGACGAGGACGGTGCCGTCCCGGAGGATGCAGTGAGCGCGCGTTGAGCGTTCCACTTTCATACACAACAAACCATGTTCAGCCGTCTCGTTTACGACAGTTTTCAAAACATCTTCACGGTGATCGCCTTCGTCCTGATCGCCGGAGGATTCCTTTTCTTCGTGATAAAGGCCCTGTTCATGAAAAAAAAGAAGGCCGACCGGCTCGCCTCCATGCCGCTGGACGAAGAGGAACAATCGCGGCCGAATAAAAACGATTCCGATGAAGAACGATCCTGAAAAACAATCCGACGACATCGATTACGAAGACCTTCGGGACCATGTCTTCGACGGTATCCAGGAGTACGACAAGAAGCTCCCCAACTGGTGGCTGATGACTTTCTACGGGACGATCGTGTTTTCGATCGGGTACTGGTTTTTCTATCACACCTCCGGCGTGGGTCTGAGTCCGGAGGATAAATTCGCGCTGCAACAGGAGCGGACCGCCGAGTACGCGCGCGCGACCGGCGTGGAACAGGTCACCAGCGAACTCCTCTTCGAACTCGCCAATGACGAGACCCTGGTGGCTGCCGGGAGAACCGCCTACGCGTCGAGTTGCGCCGCCTGCCACGGGCCCGACCTTGAAGGAGGAATCGGTTCCGCCCTGAGGAACGGGGAATGGATACATGGGAGCGACCCGATGGAAATTCGCCGCGTGATCCTGGACGGTGTATCCGAAGCCGGAATGCCGCCCTGGCGGCAGGCGTTGGGGGAGCGGAGCGTGAATGAGGTCACCGCGTTCATCCTCTCGGTGAATCCCTCGCTCGCGCCGGATGAAGGAGAGCAGTAAGCTATGGCGGCGCCGTCACGTGAAAGTCTTGGCACGATCAATGACGACGGTTCGCGCGCGTTCGTGCATCCCCACGACGTGCGGGGGCGGTTCAATTTCGTGCGGCGGGGCGTGTTCGCCGTCCTGATCGGGATTTACGCGATTCTCCCGTGGATTCCCGTCAACGGGGCTCCCGCCGTTTTTCTCGACATCGGAAACCGGCGCTTCCATCTCTTCGGTCAGACGTTCGTGTCACAGGATTTCTGGCTCGTTTTTTTTCTCATCACCGGCCTGGCGTTTCTCCTCTTTTATCTCACCGCTCTGTTCGGGCGAATCTGGTGCGGCTACGCCTGCCCGCAAACCGTCTTTCTGGACGGGGTTTACCGGCGCGTGGAGCGCTGGATGGAGGGTGACGCTTTTCGCCGCCAGCGTCTCGATGCGGCGAATTGGACCGGTGAGAAAATCCTTCGCCGGGGCGGCAAACAGGTTGCGTACGTTCTTATCTCACTGATTATCGCCCACCTCTTTATCGCCTATTTCGTATCGATTCCCGGGCTGTATCGGATGATGGGGGAATCGCCCGTTCGAAACCTGACCGTGTTTCTCTGGGTCTTCGTTACCGCCGGAATCCTGTATTTCAATTTTGCCTGGTTCCGGGAGCAACTCTGCATTATTGTCTGTCCCTACGGGCGTTTGCAGTCGGCCCTGATCGATGACGACTCCATCGTGATCGGATACGATGAAAAACGCGGCGAGCCGCGCGGCCGTGTCAGTGATCCGAATGCAGGCGACTGCATCGACTGTTACCGGTGCGTCAACGTGTGTCCGACCGGCATCGACATTCGGCAGGGCCTTCAGATGGAGTGCATCGGCTGTTCCGCCTGTATCGATGCCTGCGACGACGTCATGAAACGGATCGACCGTCCCGCCGGCCTCATTCGCTACGATTCGATGAACGGGCTTGCAGGACGGGCAACCAGGCTCGCCCGCCCGCGAACGATTCTGTACACAGTCCTGCTGCTGATCGGTGCGGGCGTTTTTCTCTTTTCCCTGAGCCAGGTATCTTCATTTACGGGGAGTGTGACCCGCATGACCGGCGCCCCGTACTACCAGCAGCAGGACGGAGTTCGGAACCACTTTCATGTGCGCGTCATCAACAAGTCGAAGGACCCGGCCGAGTTCGCGATCCGCGCGGTTTCCGGCACCGAGGGGCTGACGTGGTCGACTCCCGAGACACCGCTGCACATCGAACCCAATCAAGAGCGTGTCACGCCGCTGTTCGTTTCCATCTCGCACGCCGACTACGAGGGATCGTTCCCGTTTGAAATCCACATAGAGAACACGGCGGCCGGGCAGACCGTGACTCGCAGAGTCACATTCCTGGGCCCGGATCCGGGATAACGCGACATGCCGCACCAATTCCGAAACACGACAACTCACAACCAAAACCAATGATCAAACTTATCGCCGAGAAACCCTGGATCCTGATAATTCTCGGATTCGTCCTGCTCATCAGCGTATGGGTCTTTTTCTTCGTGGTGGCCATGCACAACCAGCCGGAACGCATTCCGCTCTCTTCCATTGAATCGGCCCTTCGCCTATGGACCTGACCGCCGTCCAGACTCCCCTGGCCGGACTGCTGGCCGGGCTGGTGACAAGCGTACACTGCGTCGGCATGTGCGGGCCGCTCGCCTGCGCCGTGATCCCCGGCAGGGCCCCCGGGAAAGGATCCCCTCAACTCGCGCTCGGCGTCTACCACCTGTCGCGCCTGTTTTCCTATGGGCTCGCAGGCGCCCTGGCCGGTGCGCTGGGAGCCACGGTGGCACGCTTCCTTTCTTTTCCGGTGGTTTCTCTTCTCCCATGGGCGTTTGTCGTGCTGTTCCTCGTCTTCATATTCGGGTGGGAAAAAAGGGCGATTCTGCCGGATGCGGTATCGCGGTTCGTTTTTCGGATCCGTTTGCGCACGGGAACGTGGGGCGGCACGAGCGCCGGGGCGACCCTCGGCCTTCTGACCCCGCTTCTTCCCTGCGCCCCTCTTTACATCCTTTTCGGTGTGGCGCTTTTTTCCGGCTGCGCTTACTCCGGAGCTTTCCTGCTTGTAGCCTTCGCGATCGGCACCGTCGGGCCTCTGTGGCTGCTGCAGTCCCAGTTTTTCCGCCTTCGCTCCCGCCTCTCGCCACGAACGCTCGGATGGATACAAAAAAGCCTGGCCGTTGTCTCGCTGATACTGGTCACATGGCGGGTAAGCGTCGGCGACGGATTCAACCCTGAAAGCACGAACACCCTGTCGTGCCCATTCCATTGAGCGCAACCGTTGAAACCGCCGAATGCCTCCATTGCGGCCAGCCCGTCCCTCCGACGGCGCGCGAGCCGGAATTTTGCTGCTCGGGATGCCGGTTCGTCCACGGTCTCCTCAGGGAGAACGGGCTCGAGAGATTCTATTCGCTGCGCGATGGAAAAGGACAACCTGTCAAGACGCACGTTTTCGAGCCCCGCGATTTCGACTGGCTCCGGGAAATGGCGGACGAAGCCGCTCGCGCGGCCGGGTCCGGGCCCGCGTCGCTTATCCTCGACATTCAGGGGATCTCCTGCCTGGGCTGCGTCTGGCTGATCGAAGAGGTCTTCAATCGAAACGACGGAGCACTGTCCGTTGAGATCAATTCCGCGCTGGGGCAATTGCGCATGCAATGGACGCCCGGAGCTTTCGATCCGGTCGCGTTCGCCCGGGAGATTCAATCGTTTGGCTACCTCCTGGCTCCCCCGGGAAAAAGGGAGAGCCGGGAAAGCGGCATGTTGGTGCGGAAGATGGGAGTCAACGCCGCCCTGGCCGCAAACTGTATGATGTTTACCCTTCCTTCCTATTTCGGGATGGATGAGACGTTCGAATACGCCCGGCTTTTCAGCTTCCTCACGATGATCTTCGCCACGGCCAGCTTGATGCACGGGGGAAGTTATTTTATTCAACGAAGCTGGCAAAGCCTTCGCCGCCGGATGATCCACATCGATCTGCCCATCGCCCTGGGCATCGTGTTCGCTTACACCGGATCGCTGTTCGCGTGGATCCGGGCGGATCATTCGTTCGTCTATTTCGACTTCGTCTCAATCTTCATCTTCCTGATGCTGGTCGGCCGATGGACGCAGCAACTGGCGGTGGAGAAGAACCGCAATTACCTGCTCAATCTCCAAAGCGACCGGCAGAAAGTGACGCTTCCGCCGGATGCGGATTCACCTTCGCAGGAGCCGGTGCGGGTTCCGCTGGCCGATTTGTCGTTGGGTTCCCGATTCACGGTTTCGCCCGGACAGTTCCTGCCGGTGCGTTCGCTGTTGCTTTCCGGGAGCGGGTCGTTCGGAATGGAGTGGATCAACGGAGAATCGGAAGGCCGAGTCTTCCGGCGAGGGCAGGCGGTTCCCGCCGGGGCGATTCCTTTGGATTCCATGGCGCATGAATTCCGTGCGGAAGAGGACTGGAAAGATTCATTCCTCGCGCGTTTGACCGCGGTCAAGCCGCGCGGTGTCGAGAGGTATCCGCTGGTGGAGCGAATCATTTCCATTTACATCGGATGCGTCTTCGCGATCGGCGCGGTCGGTTTTTCCGCCTGGTACCTATTCGCGGGCGATGCCGTCATGGCCCTTCAGGTTCTCGTCTCGGTACTGGTCGTCTCCTGTCCCTGCGCCATCGGCGTCGCCTGGCCGCTCAACGACGAACTCGCCGCGGCCGCGCTGCGTAAACACGGCGTGTTCCTGCGCGAGCCCGGGCTGTGGCACCGGATCGGACGGGTGCGCAAAATCCTTTTCGACAAAACGGGCACGCTTACGCTGGAGCACCTGGGGCTCCGCAACCCGGAAACGCTCGAATCGCTGGCATCCGGGCCGCGGGCGGTTCTCCATCGAATGGTCGAGGGAAGTCTTCACCCGGTCAGCCGATGCCTGCGCCAGTACCTGACCGGAATCGACGGCGCCGCGAGCGGGACCGGACGTCCCTCGTCCGTCGAGGAGGCTGCAGGACAGGGATTGGAGGCGCGAACGGAGGAAGGGGTCTGGCGGCTCGGGCGGCCGGATTGGGCGGAATCCGGAGCGGATGCAACCGGTCAGAGAGGAGGAAGGGACTGTCTGTTCACGCTCAACGGGAAACGCCTTGCCGAATTTCAGCTTGCGGAAGAGGTCCGTAACGACGCCCGCGAGGAGGTCGCGCGTTGGCGCCGGCGCGGATTCGATGTCTTTATTCTCAGCGGCGACCGTAGCGAAAAGGTCCGGGCGATGGGGCGGCAACTCGGCCTTCCCGACGATCGCGGAATCGGGGAAATGTCTCCCGAAGACAAGGCGGACTGGATTCGACGGATCGACGATCGCGACACGCTCATGATCGGGGACGGCGCGAATGACAGCCTGGCCTTTGACGCGACCTGGTGCCGGGGCACGCCGGCGGTTGACAAGGGACTCCTTGAACAGAAGGCGGACTTCTTCTTCCTCGGCAAAGGGCTGGGGGGAATTCGCAGTCTGTTCGAAATGGCCGGCCGGCGTCGCCGCACATTGAGACGCGTGTTTACTTTTACCGTCGTTTACAACGTCATGACCCTCTCCCTCTGCCTCGCCGGGAAAATGAATCCGCTCGTCGCCGCGATTGTCATGCCCTTGAGTTCGCTCATCTCCGTCGCCTCCGTCTGGGTGCAGCGGCCGCGATGATTTGGCCCCGGTTTTCCGCGGCAATCGATTTCGGTGCCCGGACCGAGCCTTCGCCTTGATAGCCCGACTTTTCCGAAAATCCGTGAGATCCGGGATCGATTCGCCTCAGGCGGCGACCCTGCCCGCCAGAGCTCCCCCGGTGAGATATGCGACGAGAAATACCGAGAAAACAAGCACCCCGAGAATAACGAGTCCGCCCAGTATCGCGAAACAGAGGCGGAGCTTGCCGAGTGACCGGATCAGACTCTCCTGTTCGGCCTGCCGCTCGGCGCGTTCCGCGGCTCCGGCGGACTGGAATAGGAGGACCCCGATCCAGATCGGAATCCACGCGACGATCAAGCCGATGATCGTTAGGCCAAGCGCGATTCCGTAAAGGATAGCTACCACTCCCAGAAATCGCATCCACCCCGCTGCCTCACGCAAGGGGGCGCTGAGTTCCCGAATCAGATTCTCCCTGCTGTCGTTCATCTGTTCCGCCGTTCCCGCTCTAACAAAAGTCCCTCAATCCAAAGAGCCGGAAAAGATCAAGGCAACGCTTAACTCGGAATCCTTGCGGTCTTTTTAATTGCCTCCCTCCTCCCGATGAAGGATACAATGACCGGCACTTTGGTTATGCATGTCAGGAAAGCTTCGAATTTCCGTCCGCCCGGTCGACTGGTTTGCGCGCGGTCCTTCCGGGCCGACCTGCCGACAGGGGTGGACCGCCTGAAGTTGCCGATGGCGGAGTATCTTTCCGGCGTTCCCGCTTTACTCGTTATTCGACCGGAGAAACCTTAATGAGATTATTTATCTTGCTGCTCCTTTCTTTTTCGCTGGCGGCGTGCACAACTCCGCGGCCCGACAATCAGGCCGGCTTGCTCCCCCAGGGGAGTGAAGACGATCCGGACGACTACAGGATTCTCGCGGCGGTCTCGGTGGAGGCGATGGAATACTTCCTTGCCGAGCAGTACTCGGCCGTTGCGACTTTTCTTGAGGGGATAGAGGAAAGGCTCGATGATCCCGAGGAGCTGGAGCGCTATTTGCTGGCGGTCCGGGAAATCAACGAGCGCTCGCGACTGGATATGGATCCCGAGTGGACCGACTTTGTCGCGAGGTTGCGTCCGGACGACGAGCTCTACCTTTACGAATACCGCCGCCGATACTACAACGACTTCGGCTTGATGGTGATTCGCGATGGGGAAATCGTTTTTCGGACCGTTTGGGAGAGCGCTTGGCCCTCGGGGATGGATTCCGATCGGCCTCCCGAACCTGAGTTCGACCGGCTGTAAGCGTTTTCAATCGAACTCTCCCGTTTCGAGAAAGCGCTTGGTCAACTCGATCACTTCACGTTTCCTCATGAGCAGACTATGGCCCGCCGAGACCTTCCGGAAATCCGCCATTCCTTCAACCCGGGTGCGTTCCACCTTTACGGTGCCGTCGCTTTCACCCGGAATCCAGCCCCACGCTAGCGGGTTCCACCAGGAGTGCGTTCCGGCAATCACCCCCACCTCGAATCGCGGCGGCGGAAGTCCGGCGGGCACATCGTCCTCGCCGGTGCCCAACTCCGCCGCGGGTTTCCCGAAAATCCACCTGAAAGGCGCAAATCCTTTTAGCCGGTCGGCCATTTCGCTCCCCTGATTCGGCGGCGCGAGCATCACCACGCGACCGATCCGGTCCGGCCCGTTCTTTTCCGCGTATGACCGGACCATAATGCTGCCCAGGGAATGCGTGACGAAGTGAATTCGCTCCGGCCCCCTTTTCTCCTCAACTTCGTCCACCAGCGGCTCCATGAACTCTTCCACCAATTCCTCCACCGTATGACGCCGCGACGGGTACCAGCGGTTCAGCGTGAGATATCCCGCATCCTGCAGTTCGCGCTCCATTTTCCGCATCGAATAGGAAGTGCGGGCCAGCCCGTGCAGCAGGATCACCAGCTCACGGCCTTCCGCCACGTCGTCGGGCGCCCCGTCGAACGTCAACGATTTATCCGGACCGCGGCACATTGTGGCGATCAGCATCGCAGCCAAAACGGCCGTGATCAACTTTGCCCAAAACCATTTCCCTGAAAACATACACTTGGTTCCTTTCACTTGGCAACCGCTGCCGTTTCGGACCCGAGTTCGGCCCTCCAGGTTTCAGCCAAATCGCGGCAACCCTTGAGGTCGAGTTTTCCCGTGCCGAGCAGGGGAATCCGCGGAACCGGGATCACGCACCTCGGAATCCATAGATTTGGCAGGCCGATTGCGCTCAGACGGCGCCGGAGCTCGCCGGCGGAAATATCCCGCGTGCACAAAAGCACCAACGCCTCGCCTTTATCGGCGTCGGGAACGCCGGTGACCGCAGCGGCCGGCTCCTCGCTTCCTTCCCACTCGAATGCCTCGACGACCGCTTCCTCGATCCGGCCGTGCGGCACCATTTCTCCGCCGATCTTCGAGAACCGCGAGAGGCGACCCTCGATCTTCAGAAACCCGTCCCGGTCGAAACGGGCGAGGTCTCCCGTGACGAACCAATCTCCGGCAAAGGCCATGCCCGTCTTTTCCGCATCGTTCAAATACCCCTCGAACACATTGTCGCCTTTCAGTTGCAACATCCCCTCTTCCTCCAGGGACAATTCGCGCCCGTCATCAGGCGACACGATCCGGGCGCTCATCCCGGGCAGCAGACGTCCCACCGACCCGGAGCGGCTCCCGGTCTGCGGCCCCGCCAGGCCCTTAGGTGTCGCGGGATCCTCCACGTTCACGGCCGCGACGGGACTGGTTTCGGTCAATCCGTACCCTTGCAGAACGCCCACGCCAAACCGTTCCCGGAATGCTTCCGAAAGGTCTTCCGGAAGCTTCTCGGCGCCCGACACCACCCGGCGCAGAGAACGGAGCTGTCCGGGCTCGGCCTTCTTCATTAATGCGCGCAGGAAAGTCGGCGTCCCGACGTGCACGGTCGCCTTCTCTTCCCCGATCACTCGGGCGATTCTTCGCGCGTCCAGGGGCGACGGAACCGTCGCCACTTTCATCCGATTGAGCAACGCACACCACAGGGTAACGGTAAATCCGAAACTGTGAAAGAGAGGCAGAGAGGCCAGAATGGTGTCGTTCGGGGAAAGCATTCCCGTCTCCTCCATCTGCATCACGTTAGCCAGGACATTGCGATGGGAAAGCACGACCCCCTTGGGCAGTCCCGAACTGCCGCTGGTGAACAGCAATCCCGCCTCTTCCCGGTCGCCCTTGATCGGCAGCTTCAACAGAGTCGCCACAACCGGCGCGGGCATCGTCCACACCGCGACGAGCCAGCCGAAGATGGCCGGTTTCCCGCAAGCGCCTATTGCCTCCGCCAGGTCGAGCGTCCGATCCGTCCAGGGAAAGTCGCCGGCTTTCGCCTTCATGGCGGACGCCGTAACGATCGTGTGGATACCGGCTTGTTCGATACTCGACTCGATCGCGCTCCTCCCGGAAGTGAAATTGAGATTCACCGGCACCTTGCCCGCCAGGACCACAGCCAGGTTGGCGATCGCGCCCCCGACTCCCGGCGGCAGCACGATACCCACCCGCCGCTCGGGCACGGTGTCGCGGATATGACCACTCAACACCGCGGAAACCGCCAGGAGCTTCCCTGCGGAAACCTCTTTCCGGTCCGCCGTGCGGTCGACGAAGGCCGTTCGCCCGGGCGAACGGGACAACGACCCCACGCAGGCGCGTCCAAGATGACGGCGCAACTCCGGCCTCCGGGAAAACGCCGCTTCACCCAGATCGAGAAGCGCCCGGCGCGCGCGGTCCGGGTCGGCGCGCTCAGGCGCCAGGGCCGGACCGAAGGACACATCCACCGGGTAACGAAGACGCCGGGGAATCTTCCAGAAGAAACGGCCGCCCCGAAACGAGAAAACCGACCCCCAAAGCCCGTCCATGTACGCGGGAATAACCGGCACCCCGGCCTTTCCCGCGATCACGGAAAAGCCCTTCTTCAATTCCATGAGCCTTCCGGTCCGGCTGAGGTGACCCTCGGGGAAAATGCACACCAGTTCTCCCGCCTTCAAACGCTCGATCGCCGCCAGCATGGCATCGCGGGCGCGGGTGGGCGCAACGGGAATCACCCCGAACATCCGGAACACCCACTGAAGCCAGCGCGTCCGGCGGAGGCCGTCGAATCCCACAAAATGCAATCGTCGCGGGCAGGCCAACTGGAGGACCACCGCATCGATGTAGGACAGGTGGTTGGCGATCATCACGGCCCCGCCTGCGGGAACGTTTTCCAGCCCGCTCACTTTGAATCGATAAAATGGATACGCCGCACAGCGCACCACCGTCCGGACAAAGTTCTCCGGCAGCAGCCGGATGAGGTACAATCCGACCAGCACGGTGGGAAGCAGGAGAACGAGGAATTGAGCCGAGGAACTCAGCCCGAGCCACCGCGCCATGCCGACGTACGCGACTGCCGCCGCCACCCCGCCCATGCCTTCCATCACGTTGACCGCCGCCAAAATCCTCCCGCGCCGGTCGTCGCCCGCCCGGTCCTGCAGGAAGGCGTACAGAGGGACCAGGAAAAGTCCCCCTGAGAATCCGAGCCCCACCAGCGCCGCGTAAAACCAAGGAGTCGCGCCGGGCGCGACGGCGAGAAGTCCCAGACCCGCCGCAATTCCCAGGCAGCCGACCGGCACGAGGCCCAGCTCGATTCCGCGGCGCGAGATCATTCCTGCGGTCAGATGCCCCGCTACCGTACCCAGCCCGAGCAAACCGAGCATCAGGGCGGTCAAACCGCCGCTGCCGATTCCGCCGTCGTAGGCTTCACGACCGACCTGGACCAGCGTCAGGTAGAGGATCCCGCCAAGGGTAAAAAAATAGGTTCCGCCGAGTCCCGCGCGGAAAAGCGGCCGCTCCCGCCAGAGTTCGGCCAGATACCCGAAGTGGCGCCACCAGATGCGGTGTTCGTAACGCTCGTTCATCTGTGCGGGGGTTTGGCCCACCCCCTGAAAGACGCCCAGGGCCAGAATAGACGCGGCGGACAACACGACCGCTCCCCAGAGCGCTCCGTGCCATGGGTCTCCCGCCAACCGGCCGAACAGGTCGAACATCAGGCCGCCCCCGAGACTCCCGGCCAGGATGGCCGTCACGGTCAGGATTTTGTTTTTCAT
>SLTG01000116.1 GCA_007130045.1 Opitutales bacterium | reverse complement strand
TGGCCGCGATGATGATCGAATCCGGAGGCTGCGGCCGAGTGCTGGTTCTGGCGGGCGACACCATCAGCCGGTGTGTGAATCCGCGGGATCGGACGGTCGCGCCGCTTTTCGGTGACGCCGGAAGCGCCACTTTGTTGGAGGCGTCGGAAGGTGCGAATTTGTCGTACTTTGACGTCAAGACAGACGGCGAGGGATTCGGGCACATCATCGTTCCGGCGGGAGCATTCCGCCAACCGCGGTCAGAGGAGACAGGGCGCGAATCAAAGGACGAGGGCGGTAATATCCGTTGTGCCGAGGATCTCTACATGAACGGCGCCGAGGTTTTCAATTTTTCGCTGAAGGTTGAGCCGACGGCATTGCGTGATATTATGAATTATGCCGGGATCGGAAGCGACGAAGTGGACGCTTTTGTTCTGCATCAGGCAAACCGCTACATAATCGGGAATATCGCGCGACGACTGAAGGTTTCACTGGATAAGATACCGGCGGGAACCGTGGAAAAGTATGGAAACCAAAGCTGCGCCTCGATTCCGGGTACGTTGTGTGACGTATTTGGCAAGCGCGCGATCGCGGAACGGCTTCGGGTCGTTTTTTCGGGTTTTGGGGTCGGGCTTTCCTGGGCTTCCGCTTTTCTTGTCCTCGACAGGCTCAAGAGCTGCCGTATTGTGTTTTATCAGGATCCAAATGGAGATTAAAACGTTAATTGATGAATTTGAACGGTCGATCGAAGGTCTTGCCCCGGGATCGATCGCCCCGGAAACCAGATTCCAGGAATTGGAGCAGTGGGACTCTCTTGCGGTGCTGACTACGATCGCCATGGTGGACGCGGAGTTCGAGGTTGAGTTGACGGCGAATGAGATCCTCGCCTGTAACACGATCCGCGAGTTCGCGGAACTGGTGGAAGCGAAGCGCGGCAGGTGATGTAGCATCGCGTCTTTACTCGATGATTTCGCCTTTGCGTACGACGCAAAACCAAGCACCAAGCACCACGAACCAAGCACAGGCACGATGGCTCTATTCGATCTGACAGGAAAAACCGTTCTTGTGACCGGAGCGACATCGGGGATTGGTCGCGCGGTGTGCCGGGGAGTTCTCGAAGCGGGGGGCGCGGTTGTCGCGACCGGACGGGATGGAAAGCGCCTTGATGGGGTATTCGAGGACGCCGTCTCCGAGCAGTTCCGTCCGGTCGTGGCGGATCTGGTGGCGCCGGCCGGACGGGAGGAGCTTGTGAGGGAGCTTCCGTCTTTGGATGGGATTGTTCATTGCGCCGGTGCGTTGGATCTGGCGCCGGCGTCGTTCCTCTCGTCGAAGAAACTTCGCGCACTGGAGGCGATCAATTACGAGGCGCCCGTGCTTCTGACGACGGCGTTGTTCAAGGCGGGAAAACTCAACCCGGGCGGCTCGGTTGTCTTCGTCGCTTCGGTCACCGGATTCAGTGGAGCCAAGGGACATGTCCTGTACGCGGGGTCCAAAGGCGCTCTGATTGCCGCCGGGCGTTCTCTTGCGATTGAATTGGCCTCGAAGAGAATTCGTGTGAATTCACTCGCTCCGGGGATGGTGCGAAGCGGAATGGTCGAACAGGCGGCCGGCGCACTGGGCGACGAGGCGATGGCCGCGCACGAAGCGGAGTATCCTCTCGGGTTTGGTGAACCGGAAGATGTCGCGTGGCCGGTTGTTTTCTTGCTGTCCGATGCCTCCCGGTGGGTGACGGGGACCACCCTTGTGTGTGACGGAGGGTTTACCGCGCGGTAAAGGCTCTCGGGCTTGATCGACTTTGCGACCATCGCCAAGAAGAGTGTAGCGAATCGCGCCAAGCGATTCGAGCGTGGCGTCGAAGGTCCATGCTGCCATCACTATGAATATTCGACACGGGCCTTTTCAATCTCGCTTCGGCCCACGCGACCCGTTTGAGTCGATTGATTGACTACTGAGAACCACTACCATAAAGCAACAGGCGGATAATTCAGGCTCCTCCATGACTGGAAAGAATTTGATCATCGTCGGTGCCGGCGGATTTGGCCGTGAGGTGTATGCCTGGGCGCGGCAGACCTTTGATTTCGGCCGGGAGTGGCGGTTCCGGGGGTTTCTCGATGACAATCCGGAGGCCCTGGCGGGTATGGATTACCCACCGATTTTGGGTGATATCGGCTCTTACTCGGTCGGCGAAAACGACTACTTTCTCTGCGGTCTGGGCAAGCCGGAGTTGAAGCAGAAGGTCATTGGGCTGCTTCTAAGCCGGGGCGCGAAGTTCACCACTTTGGTGCATCCGACCGTGGTGATGGGGAATAATGTACACATTGGCGTCGGAGTCATTCTCTGTCCCCGCGTCGTTCTCACGAGTGATATTCGGATCGGCAATTTTGTGACGCTGAATGTCGGGTCCGCGGTCGGTCATGACAGTATTGTGGGTGATTTTACACAGACAAGCGCTTTTTGCGATATCACGGGAGGCGTGACTGTCGGTGAAGGCGTATTCATGGGGAGTCACGCCGCCATTTTGCCTCGCGTTACGGTAGGTGAGCACGCCGTAATTGGTGCGGGCAGCGTGGCGATAAGGAACGTGGCCGCCTATATGACGATCTACGGAAATCCGGCTCGCTCGTTTCAGGTTAAAAGATGAAGTGCACAATGCGGTTTCCCTATCGTATCCATCTTTCCAAACCTCATATGGGGGAATGGGAACGGCAGTTCGTTGACGAAGCGTTCAGCGAGAACTGGATTTCAACCGTCGGCCGTCATCTCAATGAGCTTGAACGAGAGTTCTCTGAGTACTCGGGATTGCCGTCCGTCGCGATCGCAAGTGGCACCGCGGGAATTCATCTCGGCCTCAAGCTGCTGGGTGTTAAAGAAGGAGACGAAGTTGTCTCGCCAACGCTAACCTTTGCCGGAGGGTGTAATCCGATCCTTTACGAGCGGGCGACGCCCGTTTTTGTCGATAGCGACCGCGCTTCGTGGAATATCGATCCGGCGTTGTTGACGGATTTACTGGAGAGGCGGGCAGCGTGTGGACGACTGCCAAGAGCGGTGATTGTCGCTCACCTGTTCGGGCAATGCGCCGATATGGACCCGATAATGGAGGTATGTGGAAGATTTGAGGTGCCGGTGCTGGAGGATGCAGCAGAAGCGCTTGGATCGAGCTACAGAGGGCGGATTCCCGGGACAATCGGCGAGGTGGGAGTCTATTCCCTGAATGGGAATAAGATTATTACCGGCAGCACGGGCGGATTGCTTGTCGCCCACGATGAGAAGCGGGTGACGAAAGCCCGGTTCTGGGCGACTCAGGCGCGCGACCCCGGGGGGGATTACCTTCATTCCGAGTTGGGCTACAACTACCGGATGAGCAATATCGTTGCGGCGATCGCGCGCGGTCAGTTCCGGGTCCTTGAAACGCGAGTGCGCGAACGCCGGGGCGTTGCGTTCCGGTACCAGGATGCGTTTTCCGAACTGCCCGGGATCGAATTGATGCCACAGGCCGAATACGGTGTTCATACCAATTGGCTCAGTTGCTTTCTGATCGATGAAGAGCGCTTTGGAATCTCTCGGGATCGATTGATTTCGGTGCTCAATGACGCGAACGTCGAGGCGCGTCCGGTATGGAGACCGATGCACCTCCAGAAGCTTTACCTGGGGGCGGAAGTTGTTGGAGGCGCGGTTGCCGAAGATCTGAACCGCCGGGGAATTTGTCTTCCGAGTTCGTCCAGCCTTACCGAGGGAGAGCAGACGTTTGTCATCGATCGTATACGTGAAGCGTACTCCTATGTGACGGGAGCAAACAGGACCTGACCTTTCCGGATTAGCGGATAATACGGCTTGAGATTTTCCTTGAGGATTGGAATACTTGGTGGCGACATGCTCGAACAAGTTGAGGAACTCGTTTTTGAGACATTGAGGGAATTTGGCGCCAATGAGAACATCACTGGTCTGGACAATCCCACAGTAGAGACTTTTCTCTATGGAGATGGAGGGGTTCTGGACAGTCTTGCGCTGGTCAGCCTGATTTCCGATCTGGAAATGAAGCTTGAGGAACGTTTTGGCGTGCAGCTTACGCTTGCTGATGAACGCGCGATGAGTCGCAAGCAGTCTCCGTTTCGAACAGCGGGAGCATTGGCAGAGTTTGTGAGAGAGGCGTTAGTCTCTTATTCGTGAAATCGTGCGCAAAATGGTCAAGATTTGCATTCGAGGAGCTTCGTGCTTCAGCCGAAGAATCGGCGCATTGAATTCGCCGGCTAAAGCGCGGCGCTCCCTTTTTGGTACCGGCTCCGCCGGGTTGGGGAAGGACGCCGAGTAAAGGTTCGGCGATCATCGTTGAATGTTATCCGTTATTGGCGCCAATGAAAACCATCCTCATTACCGGCACCCGAAAAGGAATCGGAAAGGCGTTGGCCGAGCATTATCTCGGAGGGGGATGGGCTGTTTACGGATGCAGTCGTGGAAAGGCGAGCATCGAGCACGGGAACTATCACCATTTCTGCCTGGATGTTTCGGATGAGGAGGCAGTAGTGGCTATGGTGCGATCCGCAGCGCGCGAGAGTGGAGGGATCGATGCCCTTTTAAACA
The DNA here is from genome assembly GCA_007130045.1 of Opitutales bacterium. GTDB lineage: Bacteria > Verrucomicrobiota > Verrucomicrobiia > Opitutales > T3Sed10-336 > PXDC01. The sequence continues at coordinate 1,369 of SLTG01000116.1, read as the reverse complement.
ACGCCGGAATCGCCTCGATGAACCATTTTCTCCTCACACCTTACCCGACCGCGCGTAGTATATTTGAGACAAATGTCTTCGGGAGCTTTCTTTTTTGCCGGGAGGTTGCGAAAACCATGCGGAGGTTGAAGACCGGGCGCATCGTCAACTTCGCGACTGTTGCGACGCCGTTGCGCCTGGAGGGTGAGGCAATGTATGCGGCGAGTAAGGCCGCGGTCGAGAGTATTACCCGAATCCTTGCGCGCGAGGTGGGCGAGTGGGGGATTACTGTCAACGCGGTGGGTCCCACGCCTGTAGCGACGGATTTGATACGCGGGGTTTCGAGCGAAAAGATGGAAGCTCTCCTCGATCGCCAGGCAATTCGGCGCATGGGCACGGTTGAGGATATCTTGAACGTCATCGACTTTTTCCTCGATAAACGCAGTGCCTTCGTGACCGGTCAGGTGGTTTACCTGGGCGGAGTGGGGTAGGAGAATTAGGAATTATGAAGGATGAATTAAGAAATCGTCGACGCTTTTGGCAAGCATCGCTACGAATCATGATAACCGGCAACGGGCGGCGGAGCCGGGCTAGATTGTGTGGTCGTCGAAGTTGTTGCCGTCGAATTTGAGGCCGAGGGCGGCGATGTCTTCCATCAACTGGGCGAAACCGGGATCGTCCCAGATTTCCTCGAAGGGACGGTTGCTGGATACCCGGATAAAGTACTGCTCCTGGCGCTGGTTGAGCCCGAACTGCATCATGTCCTGCAGTGTGGCGAACCGATTGTGGCTGTCGTGTTGTTCGTAGCCGTAAACACGGTTGCCCACCAGGTGCCAGAAAAGCACATGCTGAACGTGGTCGCGGATTTCGTAGACTCCGAACTCGCCGGGTTTGAGGTCGACATTTCGAACTTCTTTCCGCACATCGGATTCGCGAGCGGTGCAGGTCCACCCGTTCTGGACCCAGCAGGTATCCGGAGTGTGGGCGCCGACCATGCGCACGGCTGTCTTGCCCGGTTCCCAGTAGGCGATGTAGACGCCGACCTCGGTTTCGCCGCTCCGGTAAACCCGCGAGACGTAATCGTCGAAATTGAGTCGTCGTTCCACGGTGTTCCGCGCTTCTTCGGTTTCAGCCAGGGGCAGTTCGCGGAAACTCCAGCCGGAAATGCTCTCGGAAATCAGATTGTCGAGTGAGTCGGTTTTTGTGATTTCGCTGGTGACGAACAGCGGGTAGGCTTGGATGGCCACGGCCACGAGAAAGATGGCGCCGACGACGATTAGGATCGGATACTTCATGAAGTTTTCGGTAATTCGGTTCGCTGTTTTGCGTAGCGGTTAGAGTCTTTGGAAAATATCCGTGTCAATGTAGCGGTGATTAACGGATTGGCAAG
>SLTG01000119.1 GCA_007130045.1 Opitutales bacterium | reverse complement strand
TTTTCCCTGGACGACCTCGGGTATCGGTTTCCGGACTACACCGTTCCGGCGGGCGAAACCACGGATTCCTATTTGGCGGGGTTGACGCGGGCGGGCGCCCGGAATCGTTACAAGCGGGTCACCGGGGCGGTTCGGCGTCAGTTGGAGAAGGAACTTGAGATCATCGCCCGGCTCGGGTTCAGCGGGTATTTTCTGGTGGTCCGGGATATCGTCGAATTTTGCCGGGCGGAGGGAATCATGGTGCAGGGACGGGGCAGTGCCGCCAACAGCGCGGTTTGCTACGTGCTCGGCATCACCGCCGTCGATCCGGTGGGCGGGGGATTGCTATTCGAGCGCTTTCTCTCCGAGGGGCGTCAGGGCTGGCCGGATATCGATCTCGACCTGCCCAGTGGCGAGCGCAGGGAAAAGGTGATCCAGGAGGTTTACCGTCGCTACTCCCGCCGGGGGGCGGCGATGACCGCGAACGTGATCACCTATCGCGGGCGCAGCGCCATGCGCGAGATCGGCAAGGTTCTGGATTTTCCGCCGGAGGTGTTGAAACGTTTTTCCGGTCTCTTTGCCGGTGGGGACTATCCCCATACGCTCGGCTTGCGGGAGCAATTGCGGGAGGCGGGGGTTGACCGCGCGCATCCGCGCGCCGAGGCGTTGGCTACCCTGTACGGACAGATCCGCGGGCTGCCGCGTCACTTGGGACAACACTCCGGCGGGATGATCATCGCCCAGGGGGCGCTCGACCGAATCGTTCCGCTGGAAAACGCCTCCATGCCGGGACGCAGCGTGGCTCAGTGGGACAAGGACGACTGCGAGGACCTGGGCATCGTCAAAGTCGATTTACTCGGTCTGGGAATGATGGCGGTTTTGCAGGACACCCTCACCCTGACCCGCCGGCGGGGGCGTCCGGTGGATCTGGCGCAAATTCCCCGCGACGACCCCCGCACGTTCGAGATGCTGCGGGCGGCCGACACGCTCGGTGTGTTCCAGGTCGAGAGCCGGGCTCAGATGGCGACGCTTCCGCGTATGAAACCGCGGACATTCTACGATCTGGTGATCGAGGTGGCCATCGTGCGCCCCGGACCCATTCAGGGGAAGATGGTTCATCCGTATCTCGAAAGGCGGGCGGGACGCGCCCCGGTCGATTACATCGACGAACGCCTCCGGCCCGTGCTCGAACGCACGCTTGGGGTGCCGTTGTTTCAGGAGCAGATGTTGCGCATCGCCATGATCATGGCGGACTTTTCCGGGTCGGAAGCCGAAGAACTGCGCCGGGCGCTTAATTTCAGCCGCTCTCCCGAACGGCTGGAACGGGTGAGCGCCAAGCTGCGGGCGGCGATGGAGGAGAAAGGAGTCGATTCGGTCAAAATCGACCGAATCGTGGACGCCCTGGGCTCGTTCGCCCTTTACGGGTTTCCGGAATCGCACGCCATCAGCTTCGCGATGCTGGCTTACGGAAGCGCTTATCTCAAGACCCATTACCCGGTCGAATTTTATTGCGCGTTGCTGAACAATCAACCGATGGGCTTTTATCACCCGTCCACCTTGATTCAGGACGCCCGGCGCCGGGGGCTGCGCGTCAAGCCGGTGTGTATCCGCGATTCGGATGAAGATTGCCAGGTGTGCGACGACTCGACCCTGAGGCTGGGGTTTCGAATGGTGAAAGGATTGACTTCGGAGTGTATGCGTAAACTGGTGGCGGCTCGGCGGGAGCGACCCTTTCGGTCGATGAGCGATTTCGTGCGCCGCTGCCGATTGAACGACGGCGACCGCAGGCGTCTGGCGGCGATCGGCGCGCTCAACACTCTCGCCGGCGATCGCCGCTCGGCTCTTTGGAGTGTGGAGCGCGCGTACGAGCAGGGGGAGTTGTTCGCGGAAGTCGATACACGAGCCGACGAGCTTTCGCCCCTGGAGATGATGTCGCACCTGGAGCGTTTGCGGGCCGACCACGCCGGCCTCGGTCTGACCACCGGCGTGCATCCGGTTTATTACGCGCGCAAACGCCTGGAGGCCGAAGGCGTGGTGCGGGCCGGCGATCTGGCCGGACATTCGCACGGCAGCCAGGTGCGGGTGGCCGGTTCGGTGATCTGCCGTCAGCGGCCCGGCACGGCTTCGGGGTTTGTATTTATTTCGTTGGAGGACGAAACCGGCATTGCCAACGTGATCGTACGTCCGACACTCTTCGAGGCCAAACGGCTCGTTGTCACACATGAACCCGGACTGGTGATCACCGGCCGTTTGCAACACGTGGACGGCGTCATCGCGGTCAAAGCCTTCCGGATCGCCGCGTTTTCCTTACCCGAAGCGAACGCGTCGCCCGGCGCGTCGCATGATTTTCATTAAATCAGACATTCAGGGTCGTCGTGCCGGGCATTGTTCACTCGGCGTCCGACCTCGCGGCAAGCCAGCCTTTCGGCGGGATAGGGAGAGCAGAGCCGTTCCAGTGTTTCCCGGTCGAGAGGGCTGTCGCCCAGCCAGGACGCGGCGTTGGCCTCGTCCAGGATCACCGGCATCCGGTCGTGGATGGGCTGCATGATCTTGTTGGGCTTTGTGGTCAGAATCAGGTACGCTTCGTCTTCCCAGATGCCGGCGAACCAGAAGGGTGCCTCGTTCGGGAGATGAAAAAAATACGGTTGGGGCGGACTGACCGCGCGCCTCCATTCATAAAAACCGTCGGCCGGCACCAGGCAGCGCCGCCGCGCCACCGATTCGCGAAAGGTGGGTTTTGTGGCGGCGGTTTCGGAACGGGCGTTGATCAGGGGACGCGCGGTTTTCTTTTGCCACCGCGCGCGGATCCCCCAGGCGAGTTCGGCGGATTCCGGTCGCCCGGTGAAACGCACCACTGGCATTTTCCGGGTGGGGGCCACGTTGAAATGTTCCAACCCCTCCCACGGGGCGAGAAGATCGTGAACGTCCAGTCCTTCGGCACTCGGAAATTTTCTCAGCGTATAACGCCCGCACATGAAGGCATGCTGAGCGATTGCAGGGGCCGGGTCAATTTCGGGAAGACTGCTGGAAGCGGCTCGAGTTATACTGCTCGTCGGACAGAACGGTCCCGGATGCAGAAGAAAGCAGAACACGAACAAGCAAAATGGGGAGGCGGTTGGTTTTTAATTTAAGGGCTTCTCTGACCCCAACGGGATCCCGGACTTTTGAATTAATACTCATATTGCCCCCTGAGCAGAACCTATCCAAAAACCTGCCTTCAGTTGGAATTGAGGGCGAATCCACTATTCAGCAATTGTTGATATTGGTCGCACGTCGGACTGATACCCTATATTGCTTTTCTCATTGATGAATAACTCCATATGGCTCATTTCCATGGCTCCAAAAATCGTGGCGAAAGCGACATCGGCAGCATCGTAGCCCGTACCCACACGGACAAAATCCTGGAGCGAAACCAGCCTGGTGGCATCAAACAGGTACCAGCGACCATCAAGATAAGCTTCAAAGACAGCATGAAAATCAGGCGGATCCAAGCCAACAACATAACCTGTTACAAAACGTGCGGGAATGTCCAAAGCCCGGCAGAACGCGATGCCCAGATGTGCAAAATCCCGACACACTCCAACGCGCTCGGTAACGGTGTTGAATGCCGACGTAAAACTGCTGGTACTGCCTGACAGATAGAACACATTATCGTAAATCCAGTTGCAGATCGCCTGAACTCTGGAATAATCCGGTGCCAGGTTCCCGAACTGCAGTGTGGCCAGACGAGTGAGACGATCGGATTCACAGTAACGGCTGGGGAAAATATAAGGCATTATTGCCAGTGGCAGGATCTCGTGAGGAACCTCGCGGATATTGGTATCCGGTGCGTAATACGGTTTCAGTTCGACTTCGGCCTCATAATCAATTTCAAAATAATCTGTGGGCGGGACATGCACTCGTTGATATCGGCTTTCGCCGGGATCAGAGAGATGTTTATCGAAGCTCAGGTCAGGGGTAAGGCGGATCCTTTCCGATAGTATGCTTTGATGTTGGTTTTCGATCACTGCCACGTTGAAGAGAAAAGTGGAAGGCTGGAGAACCCGGTATTGAAGCTTTGAGCCAAGATGAAACCGTTTCATACAGGCAGTATGCTCCTGTGCTTTGAGTGGTAGGAAAAAGCATGTCTCAGTATGTACGGTTCTCCACAACGGGCCCGATTGTTGCGGTGCCGTCGGGCGGGGCGGGGTGGAGGAGATGCCTTGGTAATGTGGAAGATCGAAGACTGAAAGATGACGTAAGACGTCAGGTTTGCTTTCACCCTGCTACGATGCGTGGCACGAATCACGGTTCCTCTACGTAAGCATTGGCGGATCCCGTAAGTCAATCCCAACCCGGCATTCGGCTCCGCCCAGTTGTCAGGTTTGGACCACGGTCCGGACCTGGCGACTCCCCGGGTCATCTGCTCGTTGATGGCATGGCGAATGAAGGCCTCCGTTTACGGCATTCTGTGATGCCCGACGCTCCGTTGGGAATCCAGTGGCATGCGAGGCTGTTGACGGCAGGCATGAGGGTGGGATTGGGAGGCTATGAATTCAGAACTGTTATTTCTTCTGGTTTTGACGCTTGTAAAGTGCACCGATTGTCGGATCCAATTGAGGGATGGCTATGAGAAGGTTTATTATTGCATCGGTTCTCTTGGTCGCCGTCAACGGCGGCGCTCTCCTTCCGGGGCTGGAAACGTATCGGGGGCTGCTGGCCGGGGTTTCGGCGCTGTTGGCGGTTCATATATTGATTCAGGCGGTCTTGCAGGTCCGCGGCGGGCGCGAAACCAAGGAGGCACCCGCGGCGGAAGGTTCGGGAGCGGTGGCCGCCGTGAAGCGTGACGCCCGGGTCGATGCCGAGATCGCCCACTTTTTGGGTATTCTTCAGGCGAAGGGGCGCTTTCTGGATTTCGTCATGGACGACATCACGTCGTACAACAACGAACAGGTCGGCGCCGCCGCCCGGGTCGTTCACCAGGGATGCTCGAAGGTCATTAGCGAATACTTTACCATCGCGCCCCTGCACGAGGGACCGGAAGGGGATGTTGTGGAGTTGAAGCCGGGCTACAACCCCGCGGAGTACCGACCGGCGGGGAAACTCGCTGACGGGGCGCAGATTCGGGGGAACATCGTTCATCGCGGATGGAAAGCCACCGAGGTGAACCTGCCCAGACTGGCCGAAACGGTCGCCGAGAGCGACAAGGGTTTTGTCATTTCGCCCGCTGAAGTTGAAGTCAAATAAAGGACTGCCATGAGCCTGACGTACAGTTTGGGGATCGATCTCGGCACATCCAACTCCGTCGCCGCCCTGGCCGGAGTCCGCGTGGGTGAGATCGGAATCGTGCCGGTGACGCAGGTCCTTGCCGCCGACGGAGTGGGGGAGCGAGAGACCCTGCCTTCCGCGATTTATCTGCCGCAAGCTGATGAGTTTGCCCGGGATGCGCTTCGACTTCCCTGGGAAGACGAGGGCGGGGAGATGATCGTGGGTGCGTTCGCCCTGGAGCACGGAGCCCTCGTGCCCGATCGCTTGATCACTTCGGCCAAGTCCTGGCTTTGCCAGAATCATGTTGACCGCCGGGCGCGAATCCTTCCCTGGAAATCCGAACTGACCGAAGTCAAACTGTCCCCGGTTGACGCGTCGCGGCGTTATTTGAAACATTTACAGGACAACCTGTTGTTTCATTGGTCCGAGGGAGCGGGCCCGGAGGCATTCAAAATCACGCTCACCGTTCCCGCCTCGTTTGACGAAGTGGCCCGTGCGTTGACCCGGGAAGCGGCTGAAGCGGCCGGTTTCCGCGATGTGACATTGCTCGAGGAACCCCAGGCGGCTTTGTATGCGTGGCTTGCCGAGACGGGCGTGCGGTGGCGCGAGCAGATCCGGCCTGGCGATATCGTGCTGGTATGCGATGTGGGCGGCGGCACGGCGGATTTCAGCTTGATCGCCGTTTCCGAGGAAGATGGAAATCTCCGTCTCGACCGGGTCAGCGTAGGCGACCACATCCTGCTGGGCGGCGACAACATGGACCTGGCGCTCGCTTATACGGTGCGCGCCGGTCTGGAGAAGGAGGGCAAATCGATCGACGAGCGGCAGTTTCTCGCGCTCGTCCAAGGGTGCCGCCAGGGTAAGGAAAAGCTCTTTGGCGACCCCGATCTTTCTTCGTTCCCGATTTCCCTGCCGAGCCGCGGCTCCGGCCTATTCGCGGGAACCGTCGCCACAGCATTGTCACGCGAGCAACTCACGGACGTCGTGCTCGACGGGTTTCTGCCGGTGACTCCGATCTCGGATCAGCCGGTCCGGGGGCGTTCCGCGGGACTCCAGGAATTCGGGCTCGACTACGCCGGCGACCCGGTCATCAGCAAACACCTGGCCCGGTTTCTCAGCCGAAGCCTGCAGAACGTTCGATCAAACGAACGACTGGTCCAGCTCGTCGGGGAGTCTAAGATCGGGGACGCGACTTTCTTGCGTCCCACGGCCATCCTCTTCAATGGCGGGGTCTTCAATGCCGAACCGATCCGCCGGAGAGTGACGGAACTGCTTTCCCATTGGTCCGGCGGCGAGCCGATCAAAGAACTGACCGGCGGCCACCTCGATCTTTCCGTGGCAAAAGGGGCGGCCTACTACGGAACGTTGTCACTGAGCGGGGAGGGAATACGCATCCGGGCCGGCACCGCCCGTTCGTATTACCTGGGTCTCGAATCCTCGATGCCGGCGGTTCCGGGCTACAAGCCCGCGGTGAAGGGCGTCTGCGTGGTTCCCCAGGGGATGGAAGAGGGGACGGAAGCGGAACTGGGAGACCGGGAGTTCGGTCTGGTGACCGGTGAGGCGGTGGCGTTTCGCTTTTTCAGTTCGACGGTCCGGGCGGGCGACACGATTGGGTCACTGGTATCCGACGCCGAAAAAGAACTGGAAGAAACCGCGAGTCTTCAGGTGACTCTCGAAGCGCTGGAAGACGGCAAGGAAGGCGAGGTGGTTCCCGTCCGGCTTCATTCGGCGGTAACGGAATTGGGGACACTGGAACTCTGGATGCGCCATGAGGCTTCCGGCAAGGAATGGAAACTGGAGTTCGACGTACGGGGCGACAAGGACGCCGCCCCGGGATCCTCATCCGCCGGGTAAGGGGTTGGAGGTCAGTCCGTGACGTCTCGTTATACCATCGGAGTCGATCTGGGAACCAGCAATTGCGCCCTGGCCTACGTGGATACTCGGGGCGGTGACGACCGGGTGCGGGTATTGTCGCTTCCCCAACTCGAGGAAGCCGGGACCGTGTCGAGCCTCCCGATCCTGCCGGCCTCCATTTATTTTCCGGTGGAGGGGGAGCGGGAGAAGCTGCCGGAAGGAGCGGTCTTCCGTCTCGGCGAAGCCGGCCGTCCGGTCGTTGTCGGGCGGTACGCCCTGCATCAGAGCGGACGGTTGCCGGGACGGGTTATCCGTTCGGCGAAATCCTGGCTTTGTCATCCCGGTGTGGACCGACGGGGGCCGATCCTGCCTTGGCATTCGGAGGAGATTCAGGCCTCGATCCGGATGTCGCCGGTCGAAGCCTCGGCGCATTACCTCGCTCTACTGCGCACCCTCTGGGACCAACAGATCGCCGCGGCCGATCCCGACCTCGCGTTTGCCCGCCAGGAAGTGACCGTGACCGTTCCCGCCTCATTCGACGAAGTCGCCCAGCAACTCACCCATGAGGCGGCCCGGATGGCGGGGTTTCCGCCCCGGGTCCGGTTGCTGGAGGAGCCTCAGGCGGCGTTCTACCACTGGCTCGATCGAAACGGTCAGGGGCGTGCTCTGCTCGAGGTCCTGCCGCGCCTGCGGGAGGAGGCGCAAACCGTTCTCATTTGCGACATCGGCGGCGGCACTTCGGATTTCAGCCTGTTTGCCATTGATCCCCTTCCGGACGAAGACCGGATTCCTTCGATCCGGCGCGTCGAGGTGAGCGATCACCTGCTGTTGGGCGGGGACAATATGGATCTCGCCCTCGCGCACAGGCTCGAGGAAATAATGACGGGGGGACCGGGCAAACTGAGCGCTTCCCAGTGGGCCTACCTGGTGGCCGAGGCGCGCCGGTTGAAGGAGAGGGCGCTACAGCCTTATTCCCAGACGGGGCCGGACGAGTTCCATGTCTCGGTTCCCGGGTCGGGCGCGAGCCTGTTTGCGGGAACCCTGTCGGCCCGAATCTCGGTCGATGAAATTCGAACGGTGGTCTTGCAAGGATTCTTTCCCTCGTGTGCCGCCGATGAGAGACCTGATAGGGATCGGTCCGGCCTGAAGGAAATGGGGCTTCCATATCCGGCCGATCCGGCCATCACACGACATGTCGCCGCCTTCCTCCGCGGGCGTACGATCGACGCCGTCCTGTACACCGGGGGCGCGCTCAAGCCGGATTTCCTGCAGCAGCGACTCACCGACACAATCGACGCCTGGCAACCCGGACGTTCGCTGACGCCCCTGGCCAACGATGAACCGGATCTTGCGGTCGCGCGTGGCGCCGCCCGCTACGGCAAGGTCCTGCGGGAACCCTTTGGGCGGATCTCCGGCGGTTACCCGCATTCCCTGTACATGGAGATCCAGTCCCGGGGACGCCGCGGCAAACCGAAACTGGTCTGTATTCTGCCGAAAGGCTTTGAGGAGAATCGCACGGTGCGTATCGAGAATATGGATCTCAAGCTCCTTGTCGGTCAACCCGTGCGTTTCCAGCCTTATTACTCGACCCTGCGTGGCGAGGACGAGGCCGGCGCCCTGGTGGACTTCGACGAGGAGACCTTTCATCCTTTGCCCGCTCTCCAAACCGGCATTACCTTGGAAAAGGGACTGAAAAAACCCGCCGACGGACGGTTGCCGGTCATATTGGAGACAACCCTGAACGAACTCGGCATTCTGCGGATTGCCTGCGTTCACCGCGACCCCGGCCGGAACGAGTTTCGCTGGGACCTCGACTTTAACCTGCGGCGTCGGGCGGAGAGGGAGGGAACCGACGGTGAGCCGGGGCAACCGGCCGGGGAGCCGGACCAGGAAAGTGTTCGGAAGGCGGAAGTCGAGATATCGCGGATCTATGGAAAAACGAATCGAGCGGACCCTGAAGCCAAACCCAGGAAGCTCGTTCGCCGACTGGAAACCGTTGTCGGGCAAAAGCGGGAAGCGTGGGACCTGGCGCTTTTGCGTTCCCTCTGGCCGCCCCTTCAGAAGGGCATGACGCGCAAGAACCGTTCCCCCGACCACGAAGCCACCTGGCTGAATCTTGCCGGCTATGTCCTGCGGCCCGGCTACGGAAGTGAACTGGATTCGTTTCGGATCGAAGAGCTGTGGCGACTGCGGGAGCTTTGTATGGCTTTCCCGAAGGAGAAGCGCGCGGTCAATCAATGGTGGATCCTGTGGCGCCGCGTGGCCGGCGGTCTGGACCGGCCGCGCCAGGAGGCGATCGTGCGAACCGTCCTGCCGGCGTTTCGTAACAAGAGTGTGAATACGGCGGAGGTTTTCCGGTTGGCCGGTTCGCTGGAGCGAGTGGCGCAGGAGACAAAAGAAGAGCTCGTTGATCGAAACATGCAATTCATTCTGGAAAAGCGAATGCCCCCCGCCGACCCGATATGGGCCATCGGACGACTGTTGAGCCGGGTTCCCTTGTATGCCGGCCCGGATGCCGTTCTGCCGCCGGCCGCGGTGGAACGGGCTTTCGGGCAATTGAAGGATCTCGATTGGACCGCGGGTTCCTTGTCCGGTCTCAACGAAGCGTTCGCCCGCGCCGGACGCATCGTCGGAGTGCGTGAGAACGACATTCCCGAAACCCTGCGGGAAGCGATTCTCGGAAAGATGGCGAATTCGGGCGCCGCGGAGACGCAACTTCGAGTCGTCCGCGAATACGTTCCGGTCGAGCACACGGACCAGGCCAACCTGTTCGGCGAATCCCTCCCCGCGGGATTGGTCCTGACTTGAGCTCTCCACGATTGCTTCGATTCGCCAATCGGTGTCCCAGAGCAGGGCGTCGAAGACGCCTCCGGCGACGAGCATGGACTCCCTTTCGTCCGGAGTGATCGCGGGCGAGATGTGGACCCACACGCCGCGGACGCTGGAATAGGGGAGACGTCTGCAAATACCCTTTCATGTCACCTGACCCCGCGCCTGCGGGATCCGTCGATACCGAGCTCCATTCGGCGAAGCGCGAAATCCTGCTTCATGGAGGGCGGCGTTCCCGTGCCGCCGCCGGAACGTGAACCAAAGGGGGGTGTCACTCCGCTCCCCGGCGCGGGAGAGCGATTTCGGTGGGCCAGGCGGCGGGGGAGAGGCGGAGGAGGTAAAGGACGGTTTCCGCGATGTCCTCCGGCAGGAGCGCCTCGCTTCCGGAGGCGCCGGTCATCGGGGTGACGACGAGGGCCGGACGAACGGCGGTGGCGCGGATTCCGAGGGATTTCCCTTCGTCGGCAAGCGATTGGGTCAGCGCCATCATCCCGAATTTGGAGACCGAATACGTGCCGGTCCCGCTCCAGGCCTCCTTTCCGGCGATGGAGGAGATGTTCACGATACTGCCCCGGATTCGGTCTTTCTCCGGATTTTTTGACATGGCGCGAAAGGCTTCCCGGGCGCACCAAAAGGCGCCGTAGAGATTGGTCTTAAGGACGCGGTCGAAGTCCTCGGTGGATGTTTCGGCGATGCTTCCCCAGCCGCCGATACCGGCGTTGTTGATCAGGATATCGAGTCGTCCGTACCGTTCGCGCGTCTGTGCGATGAGGCTCACGCAGTCGCTTTCGATGGCGACGTCGGTCGTCATGGCCTCGGCATCGACGCCGTGTTTCTCGCGCAGTTCGCCGGCAACTCGCCGGTTCGCTTCTTCCCGCCGTCCGGCAACCATGACCCGTACCCCGGCCGCGGCCAACGCTTCAGCGATCGCCCGGCCGATGCCGCTGTTTCCACCGGTGACGACCGCCACCTTTCCATCGAGTGAGTTCATGCTTTGCATTGTGGGCCATTTGCCCCGGACCGCAACCGCCGATCGCCATCGGATCTGTCGGGCTTGGACGCATTTCGCCGTTGGCATACTTTGACGCAAAAAAAGGCGCGCGGTCATTTTGCCGCGACGCGCACGGAGATGCGGTGGCCCTGGAAACGGATTCCGTTGAGTTTTTGCACGACGCGTTCGGCTTGACCTTCGGCGATTTCGACGTGGGCTTCCTTGTCGTGCATTTTGATGAAGCCGACGGAGTCCTTCGGCACTTTGGACACCCCGAGGATCACTCCCAGGACCGCCCCGGCTTCGATGCCTTTATCGCGTCCGACGTTGAGAATCACACTGCGGGTGCGTTCGGGGCCGGCCGCGCTCACGTTCCTGGCGGTGCTTCGGGTCGGCTTGTCCTTCTTTCCGGCTTTGCGACCGAACGGGGCTTTTTTTCTCTCCGCCTTGCCGCCTTTCGGGCGAGCGGCCAGGTTTCCTTCGGAGGGCGTGGGTATGGGGATTTCCTCTCCCGAAGAACGTCCCGCTTCGCCTTCCCGTAAATGAAACAGGGCTGAAATGATGTCGGTGGGACTGTAACCCTGCTCCAGAAGACGGTCGGTCAATTCGTCATAGCGGCGAAACTCACGCTTCTCCAGGGTTTCGCGCAAGGTCGCGAAGAACGTGTCGGCGCGCCGGGCCTCCACCATTTCTAGTGTCGGCACTTTCCCCCGGCGGATGTTTCCCCGGGTGAAGCGGATGATGTTTTGGAGCTTGTAGAGTTCGCGTCCGGCCACGAAGGTGACCGCCTTCCCCCCCTTTCCGGCCCGTCCGGTCCTTCCGATGCGGTGGACATAGTCTTCGCCGTCGTTGGGAAGATCGTAATTGAACACCACTTCGATCTCCTTCACATCCAACCCGCGGGCGGCCACGTCCGTTGCCACCAGGAACTCGATCGAACGTTTTCTGAAACGATTCATGACCCGCTCCCGCATTGCCTGGGTCATGTCACCGTGCAGTTTGTCGGCGAGGTAGCCCCGCGCGCTCAATTGTTCCACGAGGTCGTCCACCATCAGTTTGGTCGCGCAGAAGATAACGGCGTAGCGAATGTCCTCCATGTCGATCAAGCGGCACAAAACCTCCGCTTTGGTTCGCCGGTCCACTTCGTACCAGATCTGCTCGATGCCGGGCACCGTCATTTCCGGGCTTTTGATTCTCACCCAGGCCGGTTCTTTGGTGAAGGTCTTGATCAGGTCGGCGATCGGTTTCGGGACGGTCGCCGAAAACAGAACGGTCTGACGCTCCTCCGGCATTCGCTCAAGGACGGTGCGAATGTCCTCGATAAAACCCATGTCGAGCATCCGGTCCGCCTCGTCGAGGATGACCGTGCGGATCCGATCCAGGCGGAGGGTACCTTTGTCCAGGTGATCGAGCACCCGGCCGGGAGTTCCGATGATAATCTGTGCGCCCTGTTTCAATCCGCGGAACTGCCGTTCGTAGGACTGGCCGCCGTAAATGGGCAGTTCCCGCACGCCTTTCTTGAAAGCCGCCAGCTTGGCGGTCTCCTCCGCGACCTGAACCGCGAGTTCCCGGGTCGGGCAGAGTATGAGGACCTGAGGGGCCGCGAGTTTCGGGTCCACCCGCTCGATCGCCGGAATGGCAAACGCCGCGGTCTTTCCCGAGCCCGTTTGCGATTGGCCGACGACATCGCATCCGGTCATCAAAACCGGAATCGCCGCGGATTGAATGGGCGACGCTTCCTCAAACCCCATGACCTGTACGGCTTTTAGCGTGAAAGGAGACAATCCCAGATCTTCAAACTTCTTCTTTTCCATAAAACTTCCGGAAAGGGAGGTTTTATCGACATTTCTGCCGGTGACGATACTTTTCGCGTTTTTGCTGCGGTTGGGACTGGCGGGGCAAGAATGGCGTGGAGGCCCACGCGACCCTGGTTTTCCCGCGCGGCGGTTATGAGGTGAACGACTGGGGTGAGGGGGAGCGGGACAAGTATGAAACCGCAGGGAACTGACGGGACGTTGACCCGAATTTATCGAAAGAACAAGTGCTTACCTTTTCCGAAGGCCGGGTGACGGCTATTGAAAAGCGGGAATGATCATTGGTTCTTGGGGGACCGCTTAAGGATGCTGATGCGGAGCTGAACCTAGTGTTCCGTCCCGGAAGGCTTGATGCGGAATCCGGTTGGTTGACGTTGGTCCCTGTGGCGTCGAAAGATGATCGATTTGGGAATTGATGAGGTTGGGGCAAACGCTAAACTTGCGACGGAACCATTAGTTTTCACCAGTATGAGACCGACAATAATTTCGAGTGGCGAGGGCGAGTCCTTTGATTTCGGAGGGTTGGGTGTTCAGTGGAAGATAGACGGGGACCAGCCCCAGGGCCGCTTTTCGGTGGTCCATCACCCGATCGCCCCACGTGCGTTGGCGGCTCCGCTGCATTATCATCACAACGAGGACGAGTACTCCTATGTGCTTCGCGGGCAACTCGGGGCGTTGCTGGGCGATGATGTCGTAACGGCCGGACCGGGAACCTGGGTTTTCAAGCCGCGCGGCCAGTGGCACACCTTTTGGAACGCCGGCGACGAGCCCTGTGAGATTATCGAAGTGATCTCCCCGGCGGGATTCGAAAACTTCTTTCGCGAAGTCGCAGCCAACTGGGGCGACTTGGAGAAGTTCGCTGAAATCAACAAGAAGTACGCCCTCGACATGAAGTTCGAAAGCGTGCCCGAACTGTGCCAACGCTTCGGCCTGACCTTTCCTGAGATGTAACGGGATGCCAGGGATAACCAACGCTTTGTGTGGCGGCGTTTCGGGAGCGTCGGGGCGATCCGCTCTTGCGGGCCATAGCTGGAAGGTTTCTTGCGAATTATGCGGGAATGAGGCAAAGGGAAACACCCCGATTCCTGGGAATGGGATCCGGGACGGCGGTGAGCGTTCAGGCAAGGCGCCGCGAGCGTTGGTTCGACGCTGACCCAAAGCTGCGTAAGCTGGCCGAAAGGATAGAACGGTCCCCTGATCAAGCGGAAAGCAGAACACGATCAAGCAAAATGAGAAGGTAGTTAATTTTTAATTCAAGGGCACCAACGGATCGCCCCGGGTCACAACCCCGATCCCTGCGGACCTTCGTAAGCTTCGAGTTCCATGACACTGCGGAAACCGGTGGCGTCGCTCCACTCCGAGCGGAGTTCTCCGACGCTTTCGGCGTACCACAGCACGCCGCGGTAACGACCGAACCAATCGCTGCCCGGCATGAGATATTCATGCACCACCTCCACGCGCGCGGAGTTCTCGAATTCTCCGGCGGGAACGGTAATATCTTCAAATCCGGTCAGGCGCAGGTGGACCATGCCGATGGTTTCTTCGTCTCCGGACGTCGACACGCCGGAACGGTATCGCCGCGAATACGTTTTTCCGGGGATCATTTCACCCGGGAGAACGAGGAGAGGTTCCGCGTATTCCAGCGGCCCTTCTCCGGAATCATATTCGAAACGATAAATGACCACGTCGGGTTCCGCCGTGTGCCAATAAGTGGCGTCCTCGGGAAATTCAACCTCCGCGCCATCGACTGTGGTATGCACGTAACGCAACGGATAGAGCGTTCCTCGATCGGTCTCTTCCGCTTCGAGCACTTCGACATTTTGAATGATGGTTTCATCCTCCATTCTGAAATCCGAAGGAAAGGTCTGCCGTTCCCGGTACCGCCACCGCGCCCCTTCCCGGATCGGGAAATAACCGCGCAGATCCACCGGTTCTCCCGCCTCTTCGGGATGCACGAACGCGGCCGTCTCCGGCGCCTCCGTCCCGCGGCTGATTTCCGCCCGGGCGGACAAGCCGTCCATTTCAAAGGTCACCCCGAATACCGCTTCGCGGATTTCTCCCAACAGTCCCGTCAGCCCGCCGTCGCGAACCGCGGGTTCGCCGGGATGCCCCCAGCGTACCGATGCCGCCGTCTTGTACGCATCGTTCCACTCGAAGGCGTCCCCGAACCCGGGCGGAATTCCGTACACGGTTTCATGCACGGCCACCGGATCGCGTTCCGGGTACCAGCGCTTCCATTCATTCAGGATCGGAATCTGTCTCCATGCGGCGCGCCGTGTATTCGAAGCGGCTTCCGTATCAAAGATCCCGGTCAAAACCGGAAAAACCCCATGCCTGACCCGCATGTTCAAATGCTTCCCGGGCCATTCAAACGGCGCTTCCCGGGGGGTTGCCGCACGGCGATTCGCCCGGTCGATCGCATTTGTGATCACATCCTCCCGGAGGCTCGCGACCAGGGCTCCCGGAAGGGTGGCATAGTGCAGACTGAAATCGCCGCCGCCGAAGAAACGTTCCCTGGGACGAACGACCACGTACTCGCGTTCGTTGTGTTCGCGGGTCGTCCATTCCAGGAGTCCCGGGGCGGTCTGGTCCAGAAATCCCCGAAAACCGGCCAGAAAAACGGCCAGGCGCGCCGAACTTCTCGACGCGATATGGATGCCGACGGGCGCTTCCGCGAAATTTTCGCCAAAAAACCGCCCCGGGTCCGATGCGTTCGCCGCCGCCTCCCAGAAAAATCCGTCGTCCACGTAAAGCGCCACGCTCGATCGGATCCAATCGAGCGGGTTGATGTCCAGTTGCTCGCCGAGCATCCCCCGCATGGCACGGAACGTATTCCGCAGGGGTTCCGAATCCGGATCGACACTCACCACAAAATGGAGCATCGCCTCCGGGTGCGGGTCGCCGTCGCCGGCGGAAATCTCGTTCTTCCCGGCGACTTCGATAAACTCGCGGAAGGCGGACTGTTCGATCAGGGGAAACACCATCAGGTCGGCGATCACTTTTTCGTCGCTGAAATCAAACCGGAGTGTGATCGGACAAAAGATGTCGCCCCACCGTCCCTGGTAACGGTTCCGCCAGACTTGATACGCGCGCACTTCATCAGAGGTCGCCTTCTCCAGGTCTAATTCGTCCACCGGCGTCAGGAAGTCCATGGTGTTGTAAACCGAATCCCGCAAAAGCGACCCGCCTGGATCGAGCACGACATTGCGGAGTCCGGCGGAATCCGCTTCGCCGCGGTGGATCGCGCGTTCCTCATCGAGCCCGTGCTCCGCAGCCTCCAGCAACAGGTTCCGGTTGGCGACCTGAAGCTCCATCAACGCGGCGGCCGCCCGTGTGCGCCGGGAATTGGCGATACGCGCTTCCGGGCGGCCCCAACGCCGGATCGTCGCATCCGATATCACCAGGAACCCGGTCTCGGCCCCGGGCTTGTACCGCTCGCGAAAATAGCGGTAGTCGTTGGTTTTGTTCAACGCTGGAATATCCCGGTTCGCGGTTTCAATGATCCGGCGTTTTTGGTGACGCGAATTCGTGATCGCCACGGCACCGTCCAGGGCGACCGTAATCGCGTGAATTCTTCGGTTGCTCGACCGGACCTCCCGCCACTCGCGACCGAGGTACGTGCCGCTTTCCGAAACCCGGTCGGTCCCCGTCCGCTCCCGGAACCCCTCAACCCAACCGCCGGGATCGTCCGTTTCCACCAGCACCGTCACCGCGGCCCCCGACGGCAGGTAGGGGTCCCCGCCAGTGACCGCGAGCGATCCGATCCCGGCACGACCCTTCATTTCGGCGAGCGTTTCCCCGTCCAGCAGCAATTGGCGCTCGTACCGCTCGAGTATGCCTTCGAATTCTCCCGGGAATTCCACCAGGTCCAGGATGGGCAGGCCGGCTTCGGCATATTCGTGACGGAATCGTTTCCACCCATCGAAAGAACCGAAAAACAGTCCGTGCTGGTCCCCTGGAATCAGGCCGGCCAGCGGGTCTTCCCTTTCGGGTCCCGCGATCTCGATCCGCTCCCAATCGAACTCCGGTGTCGTGATACCCGCAACCCCGTCGAGGGCGACGCTCGGCGTGCCCCCGTCTCCTTCGATCCTCAACTCATCGTCGAGGGCCAGGTTTTCCGCCACGGCGCGGCTTCCCGTAAAGAGCCCGAAAGTTTCCTCCAGTTCCGAACCCCGAAAACCCCGAATGCCGGACGGCGGGTCGGCATCGGCGTCCGCCCCGCGGCCCGCCCGGGCGACCCGCCACTGGACGCGGAAAAACGTGCTTCCCGGAATCCCTTGCGCGAGCAGTCGGCCGTAATGCTCTTCCATGACACGGTAAAAAGCTTCCGGCTCGCCCGGTTGCCGATCCTCCGGCAGCGCAAAATCAAGACGAAGAAATCCCCCGCCCTTTTTCGGATAAAAGAGAATCCCCTGTGCCAGTGCGCCCGGCGGGATTCGAAGGCCAATTCGAAGATCGCCCAATCCCCTGCCCGGAGACGTCCCCCACCCTCCGACTCCCGGGTTGCCGACAAAAGCGACTCCGTCCTCAATAAAAACGTAAGGGTACCGTTCGAATCCGGGTACGTCCCCGAACAACCGGTGCGTCCCGGCTTCGTGCAGGTTTTGTGCGGCGTCATCGAGCTCCGCCGGATCGGACTCCTCGAACACCAGTTCCTTCAGTGCAAGCTCGTAATAAACGTACTCCGCGGACGGCGACCCGGCCTGAACGGAAAGTCCCGTCAGCAGTACGGGAAGCAGGATCGCATGCACCACAAGCAAACGCGAAAACAGGCGGGAGATCTTCATGGGCTTTTTTAGGGTGACGGTTTATTGATCAGAAATCGCTATTCAGGCGGTACGGTCAGACGCTTTCTGAGACCGGTCTGAAGGAGCGCGTTCATGGTGAAAGGAGTGCGGAAGCCGGACGGAAATGTCAAACTCTCCGACAGTCCGCTTTCAACAGGGACTTGATGGGTGGGGGGGGGACGCTGCGATTGATTGTGAAATGGATTCGATGCCGTGCGGCGATGCTATTTGGAGGGACTGGAAAACGTGAGGTCTTTTTACAAATGTGATCTCCTTTATCCTGATAGTAACTTGGCCAGGCCGTTTTTTGTTGAATTTCGGCTTGCGTGAGCAAGAGGTATCGGCAGGGGACATAGGGGCAGTCCAATTTATTATTTTCATGGCTTGCCCGTCAGGAATTGAGACCTTCTCTGAAAGGCGGCGTAGCTGTCGGTGGTGGTGCGGGGGTCGAAAGGAGTGGCGCAGACATTCCTGTCTGTGAAGTCTTGGCGTCGGGCGTGTGGGAAGTACAGACAGGAATGTCTGTGTCACGGGGATCGGAAGGGCGTATTGGCTGGCGATGGTGCTGGCGAAGAGGCCCCGAGGTCGTGGTTGGGGAGGCGGGCGTCCCAGCCGAGCGCGAAGTCAGGCGACGTTCTCTTTGCAGGCGTGGAGGCGTTGGGAGTCGGTTCCGGCGGGCGCTGCGAATGTTTTCCGGGTGCGGACGGAAGGGAGTTCGGCCAGGGACCGGGCTCAATTCGTGCCGGGTACGGTCTGCCAATTCACGGAGAGATATTAGCCGGTTTTCCGGATACACGGTCCAGAGTTGCCAGAACGCGCTTCCCATCAGGGCGGCCCTGCGAATGGCATCCCTCGTCAGACGGAAGAGCGTTCCGACCCGGCTCCCGCAGCGCTCGGCAAGGCCCGCCAGCTCCGCTTCCAGCAGAGGATTCGGGTGGGTGAAGACAATTTCGAAGTTCGGTTGGACCAAGATGGTTCCGTCCGGATCGCCGGCCGGTTCCACCGCCCCGACGCCGGTGAGAAAGTACCTTCCCGATTTGTTCAGGGCGAAGCGGAGCCGTCCCTCGGAATCCTGGCCGAGCTCAACGCCCCCGAGAGGAATGAGTCGCTCGAAGAATAAGCGTTCGTGAGCTTTCCGCAGGAAATCCTCGCCGACCTCTTCAAAGGTTTTCGATCCCACATACGGAGAGTCGCCAATGCAATCATGGTCTTTCACGCCCGCGGGGTAACTGTTCTGGCTGGTGATAGCCACTCGTCCAGCGGGTAAAACTTTCCCTCGTTGGCGGAAGACCAGACCGTTTCGAGCAGGGGTGAAAGCCGCAAGACGCAACCTCCGTAGCGAGCGGAAGTATAAAGTTGCAGCGGATTGAAGGCGAGGGTGGCGGAGCGCCGGTTCTCGTAATAACCGGAGCCCGCTTTCTCTCGATTGGCCGAGACGGTTTCGAGCAGAATCCGGAGGCGTTCGGGTGCGGTGCGCGCCAGCCAGTCGGCGATGTGCGGGGGAAGCGGGTATTTCGTGAACCGCCTCAGGGCCGCGACAATGGAAGCCGCGGTTTCGCCCACCGCGCAGGCGTTCCAGATCGACAACGGGGTGATCCGGTAGGTATGGATGTGCTCGGGCGATTTGACGAGTTCGGCGAAGCGGGCGAGGGCGTCGCGCGCCTCCGGGTAGAGCGGGTTGTCCACTTCGATCAGAACCGTGTGGTCTCCCTGGACAATAAGCGGATTCTCGGGATTGAAATCGGTCATGAGTTGAACCAAACCATACTTATATCAATTAATTTCCGAACCGTTGGCCATGACAACACCTGCCTTCAAAGCCTGCCTGAATAATTGGAGCGCTGATGTCCTCAAGGAATTCGCAAAGCTACTCGAGGTCTATCAAAAAACGCACACCCGGAAACAAGGATTCCTCATCCCCTTGAAGTGACGCATCGACGGCGTTCGGGAGGAACTTTTTTGTTGGATATCGGCTGAAAGCTTGCTTCTTCTAACCCGGGAGCAAGTGCATCGATGATCGGTGAGCAATTCATATTCAGCCTGGGCGTGATTATTATCGCCGCGGTGGTTTTTTCGCTGGGGGCGCGTCTGGCGAGAGTCCCGTCGATCGTCGCCTATATTCTGGCCGGGTTGTTTCTGGGGCCGGCGACGGGGGTGCTGGAGGTTTCGCACGCGCTCGAACTGATTGCGGAGGTAGGCATCGCGCTGCTGCTGTTCCTCGTCGGACTGGAGCTGAGTTTCGACAAGATCAAGGCGGTGGGGAAAGTGGCCGTGGCGGCGGGGATCGGACAGGTGGTTTTTACCGCGGCGGGCGGATTCGTGGTGTCCTGGCTGCTGGGGTTTGATCTGATGGAGTCGCTATTCCTCGCCACTGCACTGACTTTCAGCAGCACCGTGGTGGTGGTGAAACTGCTCGACCAGAAGGGGGACCTTAATTCGCTCTACGGGAGGATCGCGGTCGGTATTTTCCTTGTTCAGGACATCGTGGTCATTGTCGT
>SLTG01000064.1 GCA_007130045.1 Opitutales bacterium | reverse complement strand
GCTGAAATTGCCCACCCGCCCAAAAATCATCGAAAATGTAGTGGAGAAAAATCAGTGAAATCTTCAGGAAACCCGCTTGAACAGCTAATCGTTCTTTCGGAACTGTCGAAGATGGGTTAGCATTCGGTTGTGGGAATTCCGGGACGGGCTAGAACTCGAAGCTGTACGGATTCAGGCGATCCGCGATTTCGTGAATGATTCGTTTCTCGTCCTTTTCGTCCTTTGCTTCGAAGGTGACGGAGAAGCGGACGTAGGGTCCGGCTTCGTCCCACGGGACGGTGGAGATCAGTTGTTCGCCGATCAACCATTCGCTGAAAGCTTCAGCGGTGTCAAATCGTGTCGTTTTGCCGTCCCGGGTCGCGGAAAGCGGCGCACGCGTATATAGAAAGAAGGTGCCGCCGGATTTTTTCGCTTTGAATCCGCCCGCGTTCAGCGCTTCAACCAGGAGATCCATCCGACGGAAATATTTCGTGGTAATCTTTTGCGTGATTGCCGGATGCTTCAAAGCGGTGACGCCGGCTTTCTGAATGGCGAGAAATTGTCCGGAGTCGCTGTTGTCTTTGATGTCGCCGTAGGCTTTGACGATCAGCGGATTGCCGCAGACGAACCCGATTCGCCACCCGGTCATGTTGTAGCTCTTGGAAAGGGAGTGCAGCTCGACGGCGACGTCTTTTGCGCCCGGGACGCTGAGAATCGAGAGGGGCTTCCCGTCGAATACCAACGCGCCGTAGGCGGCGTCCTGAACGATTATGAGCCGGTTCTCTTTGGCGAAACGCACGGCACGTTGGAAGAATTCATTTGTGGCACAGGCTCCGGTAGGATTGTTCGGGTAATTGAGGACCAGGATTTTCGCTTTTTCGAGCACTTCCCGCGGAATCGAGCCGAGGTTGGGGAGAAAGTCGTTCTCCTCATGCAATTCGACGTTGTGGACGTTGCCTCCGTAATACTTCGCGTGAGTGCCGAGGACCGGGTAGCCGGGGACCGTCATGATGACGTATTCGCCAGGATTGACAAAGCCGGCCGGGAGGAGGGAGAGGGCGGTTTTGCTGCCGATGGAATGGATGACATCCGTTTCGGGATCGAGCTCCTTTACGCCGAAGACCTTCTTCATGTAATCGGCCGCCGCTTCCCGGAACTCGGGTCCGCCGTTGTCGGCGTAACCGCGGTTCTCCGGTTTCCCGGCTTCGTTCCGGAGAGTTTCGACTACTTGGGGATCCGCCATTTCATCGGGTTCGCCCACGCCCATATCAATCAGCGGCGTATCCGGATTTTTCCTTTTCGCAGCCGCTTTCGCCTGCTTGATTTTCGCGAATTTGTAGATCGCGGTGGATTTTCCGTAGGACGCGCCTCCGATGCGTTCGGCGAAAAGATTCTGAATGTAGGATTCGCTCATAATAGAAAACCTGGAATTTAAATGAAAAGTGCCGGGGGTGAGCAAACCGTTTTTTTATCCCGGCATTAACTCTTTACAGGAGAGCGGTTTCCTGTGACCCTCTTTTAGGGGTGGTGCCGGTGCCGTCCGCGAATTTGCGCCGCCGCAGCCCGCAAACCGCCAGAGGCGTATGGAAGAAAAAGCAAGAATGCAGATTATTCGATCAGTTCAGGAAATGCAATCGGCGGCGATTGCACTTCGCTCCAAAGGCGGGCGGATCGGGTTTGTGCCGACCATGGGGTACCTTCATGAAGGACACATGAGCCTGATCGAGGCCGCGCGCGAAAAGGCCGGCAAGGTGGTCGTTTCGATTTTCGTCAACCCGATCCAATTCGGCCCGAACGAGGACTACGAGCGCTACCCGCACGACTTCGATAAGGATCGTTCCGCGTGTGAGAAGGCCGACGTGGATTGCGTATTTTATCCCGCCGGCGATGAGATGTATCCGAGAAACTTTTCCACCTTCATCAACGAGGAGACTTACAGCAAGCGGCTTTGCGGAATTTCTCGGCCGAATCATTTTCGCGGCGTGTTGACGGTGGTCGGGAAGTTGTTCAACATCGTGCGCCCCGATTTCGCCGTATTCGGTCAGAAGGACGCCCAGCAGGTGGCCGTAATCCGGAAGATGGTGGACGACCTTCATTTCCCGGTCGAAATCATCGTCGTTCCAACGGTGCGCGAGGAGGACGGTCTGGCGATGAGTTCGCGAAATCATTACCTGAGCAGGCATCAGCGGGAGGACGCCGCGGTGATCAGCCAGGCGCTTTTTCGGGCGAAGGAGATGGTCGGTTCGGGCATCGTAAACACGGACAGGGTGGAGGCTGAGGTGTCCAACATTTTGCAGACCAAACGGCGGGTGCGCGTGATTTACGTATCCATTGTCGACCTGCGGACCATGGAGGCAAGGCGCGAAATCGTGCCCGGTGAATCGCTTCTTGCGGTGGCCGCGTGGGTGGATGAGATCAGGTTGATCGACAATATTCTCCTTTAGTCCTCCGGGTTGTGAAATTGTGCGCAAAATGGTCGAGGTTGCTCTCCTGGGAGCTTCGTGCTTCAGCCGAAGTAGCGGCCGCCATTTTTCATTTTGACGCCGAATGAACTCTCGAAAGTTTGATGTATTGGTTGTGGGCAGCGGGATCGCCGGCTTGAGTTTTGCGTTGACGGTTGCAAACCAGGGGCATCGCGTTGCGATCCTGACGAAGAAGAACAGCGCGGACTCCAACACGAATTATGCCCAGGGCGGTATCGCCTGTGTGACTTCGGAGGAAGACGACTTCGAGAGTCATGTCCATGATACATTGGAAGCGGGTGACGGACTGTGCGATGAGAAGGTCGTGCGCGAAATCGTGAGCGAGGGACCGGTACGGATACGGGAGTTGGTCGACTTTGGGCTCCGGTTTTCCCAATTGGACAGCGGAGAATACGACCTAGGGCGCGAGGGAGGGCATTCGCGCCGCAGAATCCTCCACGTCAAGGATATGACCGGCAAGGCGATCGAAGAAGCGTTGCTCGGGCAGGTGGCCCGTTCGCCTCGCATTGCAATGCTCGAACATACGTTTGGAATCGATATCATCACCCGGAATAAGCTTGCCGGCCGGCCGCAGGGCGAGGATCCGGAGAACGACGCGGTGGTCGGACTTTACGCTCTCGATGTTCACGCCAACAAAGTGGTCGTATTCGAGGCGCCGGTTATCCTGATCGCCACCGGAGGCATCGGCCAGGTTTACCTTTACACGACGAATCCGGATATTGCGACCGGTGACGGGGTGGCAATGGCCTATCGGGCGGGAGTGCCCGTGGCGAACATGGAGTTCATCCAGTTTCACCCCACGACACTGTTCAGTCACGACGAGAAGCGGTTTCTGATCAGTGAAGCCATACGTGGTGAAGGTGCTATCCTCCGCAACATGGAAGGTCGCGCGTTCATGCCGGAATACCATCCGCAGGCCGACCTGGCTCCACGGGACGTGGTTGCGCGCGCCATTGATGCCGAGATGAAGAAAACGGGGGCGCCTTACGTGTGGCTGGATATCACTCACCATGACGAAGCCTATCTCAAGGAAAGGTTTCCGAACATCAACGCGACCTGCCTAAAGCAGGGGATCAATATCGGGGAGGACAGGATTCCCGTCGTCCCCGCCGCCCATTACAACTGCGGCGGAATCGAGACAAGCCTCAACGCGGAGACGCTGCTTCCCGGTCTTTACGCGTGCGGAGAGGCGGCGTGCACGGGATTGCACGGAGCCAACCGCCTGGCGAGCAATTCGTTGCTCGAAGCACTCGTCCTTTCTCACCGGGGGGCCGAGGCGGTGGCGGCGTACCTGAAAGGGGCGCGTCGGGAGAACGGCACTCTTCCCGAATGGATCGACTACGGGGGAAACAACGAAGATGAACGGGTGGTCATATCGCACAACTGGGACGAGTTGCGCCGCGCGATGTGGGACTACGTCGGGATCGTCCGCTCCACGCGCAGGTTGGAGCGCGCCCGCGCGCGAATTCGCAACCTCGCGCAGGAGATTCACGACTACTATTGGAATTTTTCCGTGGATTCCGGCCTGCTGGAGTTGCGGAACCTTATTGTGGTGGCGGAACTCATCGTCGAATGCGCAGCCCAGAGGACGGAAAGCCGGGGGTTGCACTACACCATTGATCACCCGGAGAAGCGGGCTTTTTTCGAACCGAGCCGGGTGCGTCGCCGACCTGATCAGGTGGGGTGATTTATCCGCAGAACAATCGCGGCGCCGCCGTGCTAACGGAGTGGAGGCGCCCATTTACACGACCACGCAATGGATTGATATGGAGATTGTTTTTCTCGGAACCGGAACCTCGCACGGCGTGCCGATGATCGGGTGCGATTGTCCGACCTGCCGTTCCGAGGATCCGCGGAACAAACGCAGCCGCACCAGCGTACACGTGATCATGAGCGGCGCGCGTATCCAGGTGGATGCGGGTCCGGAGTTCCGGATTCAATGTATCGGTAATTTAATTACGAAAATCGACTTTTTCATCCTGACGCACGGGCACGCGGATCACTTGATGGGTATGGACGATCTGCGCCGTTTCTGCGACGCGCGGGAAGGGGGGGCGCTCCCGGTTTTTTCCACCCCGGACGCGCTTGAATGCGTGGGGCGAACGTTTCCCTACGCGATCCTTGACCGAGCCGCGATCCGCGGTTATCCGGCGTTTTTGCTTCGCGAGATGCCTGGTGTTATCGAGGGTGAATACGGGCGGATTCGCAGCACTTTGCTTCCGCATGGGAATATCGAAGTCATTGGTCTGGTATTCGAGGAGGCGGGAACGGGGAAAAAGTTCGTGTATTACACGGATTGCAAGAGCGTTTCACAGGAGCAGCGTGAAATGGCGCGGGGCGCCGACCTGGTCGTTCTGGACGGCCTCAGGCAGGCGCCACACCCGACCCATATGACAATTGATGAGGCGGTTGAGGTCGCGCTCGATATCGGCGCGCCGCGCAATTACCTGACGCATCTGACTCACACCGTCGATCATGCCGCGGTCGAAGCGGGTCTGCCTTCGGCGGTCCGCCTGGCGTACGACGGGTTGAGGATCGTATTGTAGCATCAGTGCTGCTCCTTGATTTGCTAAATAATGGCAATAATCATAAGCGAAGTTGTTTTTTCTCCATTCTGAACCCTTGCAACCGTCCGAGTCGTTGGTACGGTGGGCACCGATATGAGTTTAAAGGGCCGGATTTATTTTGTGCGGGGACTTGCCGGAATTGGCCGAGGTGTAACGCTTTTCGCATTTGTCGCGGCACTCGTGCGGACGGATGGGTAGGCGATCCGAATCTTCCGGCCCGAAATCTTCCTCCGAGGACGCGCCGGAGCCGCCGCCATTCCTTGTTGCCCTGAAGATGTGGATCAAGATCGGGCTGCTGAGTTTCGGAGGGCCTGCGGGGCAGATCGGGTTGATGCATGGGGAACTGGTGGAGAAACGGAAATGGATCAGCGACCGCCGCTTTCTGCACGCGCTGAACTACTGCATGCTGCTCCCCGGGCCGGAGGCGCAGCAACTGGCGATTTACACCGGTTGGCTGCTTCACCGGACCTGGGGCGGGGTGGTTGCGGGGGCGCTGTTTGTTTTGCCGGGAGCGGCGCTTATGATGGGGATTTCCTGGGTGTATGTGACTTTTGGTGACGTTCCCGTTCTCGAAGCCGTTTTCTACGGGCTCAAGGCCGCCGTGATGGCGATTGTGGTGATGGCGTTGATCAGGATCGGACGAAAAATTCTCAAACTCCCGGTCCTCTGGATTCTCGCGGCTGCGGCATTTGCCGGAATCTTTTTTGCGAATGTTCCCTTCCCGGCGATCATCGTGAGCGCGCTGGTCATCGGGTTCGTCCTCGGACGCCTGGCGCCGTCGGTACTGGACGCGGGAGAGGCGAGCCGCGGGGATGCGGCAGCAGCGGTTGGCGCGGATAACTACGTGGTTTCAGATGAAGTGAACGATACGATCCCGGCCCCGACGCTCGCGCGCTCGCTGGTTACGGCTTTGGTCTGGACCGCGATCTGGCTAGCGCCGCTTGCCGGGTGTCTTTTTGTTTTCGGACCGGGGCATGTTTTGACGGAGGAAGGGCTATTTTTCAGCAAGGCGGCGCTGGTGACTTTTGGAGGCGCGTACGCGGTGCTTCCCTACGTGGCGCAGCAGGCGGTGGAAGTTCACGGCTGGCTGAGCGCGACGCAGATGATGGACGGGCTCGGCCTTGCCGAAACGACGCCGGGCCCGCTCATTCTCGTCCTGCAGTTTGTGGGATTCCTCGGGGGATGGAACCAGCCGGAAGGTTTTTCTCCGGCAACGATGGGGATGTTCGCGGCCGGTTTGACGGTATGGATTACCTTCGTGCCGGGTTACCTGTTCATTTTTGTCGGAGCGCCCTATATCGAACGCACCCGGGGCAACCTTATGCTGAACCGCGCCCTGACCGCCGTCACCGCCGCAGTGGTCGGGGTAATTCTGAATCTTGCTATCTGGTTCGGATGGAACGTGATCGTGAGCGAGGAAAACGGTTTCGACGCGCTCCCCCTGGTACTGGCCGGCCTGTTTTTCCTGCTCCTGTACAAGTTTAAATGGGACGTCCTCTGGGTCGTCGGTCTCGGCGGCGCGGTCGGGTTGGGGTTGTTCTTGCTGGGATTGCGTTAGAAGCTCCAGAAGAGTGGAATGAACGCCATTGATCCGATGAAATATAGGATGTTCAGCGGGACGCCGCATTTGGTGAAGTCGGTGAAACGGTAGCCGCCGACGCCGTACACATAGGTATTGGTCTGGTAGCCGATCGGGGTGGCGAAGCTTGCCGAGGCGGCAATCGCGACGGCGATCAGGAACGGGCGCGGATCGACGCCGAGCGTTTCGGCCAGGCCAATCGCGAGAACGGCCACAAGTACAGCCGCAGCGTTATTGGAGAGGATTTCGGTCAGAAGATTCGTCATCAAGTACACGCAGGCGAGCATAAAGATCGGCTGCATGGATTCAGGGATGTACGCGTTGACGAAGTTGATGAGGATAGCGGCGAGGTAGGCGGATGCACCGTTGACTTCCATGGCGATCCCCATCCCGAGCATGCCGAAAATGATGAACAGAATATTCCATTGAATGGAGGCATAACCTTCCGTTGGTTTCAGGCACCCGGTCAGGAAGATGATGGTGACCCCGGCAACCGCAGCGACTTCGATCGCGAGAATACCTGTGCTGGCGGCGATGACGACGCCGGCGATCGTGGCGAGCACGATGGGAATTTTCCGGCGCATATTCTGTGCCGGAACCGGAGGACGGTCGATCAGCATGATGTCTTCGCTCTGGCGTAGATTGTTGATGGCGCGGTCGGTGCCAAGCATGAGGAGCGTGTCGCCGAATTCCATTCTCAGGCTCTCGATCTTTTCTCGCACATTCTTTCCGCGGCGGTGGATGGCGAGAATGACCACGCGGTAGCGCTGGCGGAAGTTGATCTCGCGAATCGTTTTTCCGATCAGGGGCGAATTGACCCCGATCACGCCTTCCACCAACGAACCCTCGTGGGCGGCGATCTGTTCGAGCCCGAGCCCGGACTCGGCGACAAAGTCGATGCCTTCGACGCTCCGTGCGTGGGCGATTCCCGAGGGGCGGCAGGCGAGCACGAGACGGTCCCCGGTCTCCAGGCGGACCTTTTTCACATCTCCGGGCAGGGCGACGCCGCTCCGGACTATTTCCATCACCCGGATCCCCCTGGCTTTCATCAGATCGGAGCTTTCGACGGTCTTTCCAGCGAGGGGCGAGTCGTGTTGAACGAAGGCCTCGGTAATGTACTCGCGACGTTCGTCTTCCGAAAGAATCGAGGTCAGCGTCTCGCGGACCGGAAGCAATTTTTGACCGAAAAAGAGAATATAAAGGACGCCTATGAAGAGAATCGGCAGACCGACCTTGCCGATTTCGAACATGCCGAAGGGATCGAGCCCTCGTTGTTGGCCGATCCCGCTGACAAGGATGTTGGTGCTCGTTCCGATGAGGGTGCAGGTGCCGCCGAAAATCGAGGCGTAGGAAAGAGGGATTAGAAGTTTGGAGGCGGGAATATCAAGTTTCTTGGCCAGGCTCAGGACGACCGGCATGAAGACCACGACTACGGGGGTATTGTTGATGAACGCGGAAATACTCGCCACTGCGAGCAGCATGATAAATACAAACCACGTGTAACCGAGGCGAGTAAGCCCCTGCATGGCACCGGCCATGCTTTCAATGACCCCGCATTTACTGAGCGCCGCGCTGATGATGAACATGGCACCGACGGTGATCGGCGCGGGATTGGAAAAGACGTCCCAGGCGCGGTCGCGGGGAAGGAGACCGGTTACGAGCAGAATCGCGAACAGAGTCATCGCGGTCAAATCCGGCGTAATCTTTTCCCAGACGAAGCTGGCCAGGGTCAGAAACAGAAGGACGTAAATTGTGATGATCTCGGGAGTGAGTTCCATGAGGGACGGGGATCGGACCGGGAGTCGGAGATTAAGGGACCTGTGTCTTCGGACAACCTGCCGCGTCGGGATCGTTATTGATAGCGCTCATGCGGAAGGGGGGAGCCCTGAATTCATCACGTTCGGGCTCCGGTTTCGCCCGGTCAGGAGTTCTTCGGCTCCGGGGAGGCGGTGTCCTCCTTTTCCGAAGGTGCAGGTTCCGCTTCTTCGGCGTAGACGCCCATTCTCCTGTATTTCCGGTACCTGTTATCCAGCAGTTGGTCGATGGGCGTTTTCCTGAGCTCGGAAAATGCCTTTCTGAGGGCGGATTCAAGTGTTCTGAAGCATTCTTCCGGATCGTTGTGAGCGCCTCCGAAAGGCTCTTCGAGTACCTCGTCGACCACTTCGAGCTTGAGGAGGTGGTCGGCGTCCAGCTTCAGCGCGGCGGCGGCCCGGGGCGAATTCGCGCGGTCTTTCCAGAGAATGGCGGCGCACCCTTCGGGCGAAATCACCGAGTAGTACGCGTTTTCAAAGATCAACACGCGATCGGCGACTCCGATGCCGAGCGCTCCTCCGGATCCGCCTTCTCCGATAATCACGGTGACGATGGGGACCTCGAGCAGACTCATCTCCCTGATATTGACCGCGATCGCTTCGGCCACGTGGCGTTCTTCGGAGGCGATCCCGGGAAAGGCGCCGGGCGTATCGATCAGGGTGATGATCGGCATCCGGAAACGCTCCGCCATTTTCATCAGGCGAAGCGCTTTGCGGTAACCCTCCGGGTGGGGGCACCCGAAGTTCCGTTTGAGGTTTTCCTTCGTGTCGCGCCCTTTCTGTTGCCCGATCAGCATTACTGCCTCCCCGCGAAAAAAAGCGACTCCGCCGATTATTGCCTGGTCGTCGCCGTAAACCCGGTCGCCGTGCAGTTCCTGAAAGTTATCGAACGCCTCGCTGAAATAATCGAGAGAGTAGGGACGCTTCGGGTGGCGGGCGAGCTGCACCTTTTGCCATGCGTTCAGATCCGAGTAGAGGCTGCGTTTGGTTGCCTCGATTTTTTTCTCGATTGCCCCGATTTCCTCGGTGACGTCCACCTTGTTTTCCACAGAGAGTTTGGTCAGTTCCTCAAGCTGCTTGTCGAGGTCGCGCAGCGGCTTTTCGAAGTCCAGAATGTATTCGGATTTCTCCATCTGTTGCCCGAGGATTATGGGTTTGGCGGGGGTTGTCAATAGGGACGGAAACGCTCGATCTCGAACGTGGAGCGTTCCCCGGCTCACTCCTCCGGAGGTTTCTCCCGGAGTTCGTCTTTCCATCCGAGCATTCTCGCTTGGGCGCCGTGTTTTTCGGCGGTTGCCTTGTCCCCTTTTTCCATGAAAATCCGGGAGAGGCTCGTATGGATATGGATGTCTTCGGGGCGGATTTCCAGGGCCTTTTCCCCTGCATCCCGGGCGAGATCGAATTCTCGCATGCTGAAGTGGATTTCAGTCTTTGCGTGCCAGGCTTCGAAGCACCGCGGGTCGTGCGTCAGCGCTTCGTCGAGTTTGCTTAGGGCGACTTCATTGTCTCCCATCGTAAAGTCGAACGTGGCGTCTTCGACCAGATCCTGTATTTCCCTGGAGGTCATCGTCACGAAGGAGGGTCGTGGGACGAGGGACGGGTGTCAAGGACGGTTGGAAGGTGTCGAATAATTCTATTTGGATCAAGAGGGACGGACAGGGTGTTCTTCGGGAAAGAAACGATTCTGCCAAACGCGAGCCATGGGATGGGAAACTCTTGCGACTGTCGACTCCTATCCTTCGATCCAGGCGACAAACGCATTCGGGCCGCCTTGCATATAACCGACCGTGCGGCGGACTTCTTCGCCTTCATCATCCACGACGAGGAACGTGGGAAATCCCTGAATCCGGAATTTTTCCGCAAGTTCCGTGTTCTGTTGCTCCAATTCCGCCTTCTGGGGTTTGGTGCGAGGGAAGTCCAATTCGAGTAGGACGAGGTTGCCTTTCGCAAACTCCTTGAATGCACGGGTGTCCAGTACATCGTTTTTCATCTGAATGCACGGCGGGCACCAGTCGGATCCGGTGAAGTTCATGAGGATCGGACGCTCGGTTTCGCGACTTTTCTCGATCGCCTTTTCGTAGCTTGTGAGCCATTCGGTTACGATTTCGCTTTCTTGAGCGCCATTCTCGTCCGCAGCGGCGTCCGCCATTGAATCGGAAGCGTACTCGCATGCCGTCATCCCGATGGCAATTCCGACAACGGTTAGAAATCTGATTGATGTGTTCATGTAAACTAGGAGCGATGGGCGCTGAAATTATTCCCTGGATTTTGGGGTCGCTTCACAGGAGATTCGAGCGAGTATTTATGCCGGTTTATCGCCGCAGGAGCCCCGCGTGCTGGAGCACGGCGTCTCCGATAATCCGCACCACCTCATCGTCCGAAAGCACGCCGGTGTTCACGGTGAGGTGGTAGATCAACGGGTCGTCGATCCGTTTATCAAAGTGCTTCTTCACGTAATCACGGCGCTCGCGCTCCTTGGTTTTCGCGTACTCCAATGCCTCCGTGTAATCGACGCCAAGATACGACTGAATCCGCTCAATCCGTTTTTCGAGGTGGCAGGTCAGACGCACGTGCAAGGTGTTTCTGAGGTTTGATGTCACGAGGTTCGCGCCGTGCCCCACAATGATTGCATTGCCGGACCTGGCCAGCTTTTTGATCGTTTCGTTCGTTTTCTCAATCAGTGTCGAGATCGAAGGATGAAGCCCGAGATATTCTCCGAGATATGCTTTGAACTCGCTTCCGGCGTCTTCCTCCATGTATTTGGCAAGCTTCGACGGAAGGTGATGGTCCTCAAGGACCTTTTCCACGAGGTTACGGTCGAAAAGGCCCCAGACGCTTTCGCGATTCCCGTCTTCCTTTTCGAGATACGTGGCCAGCTTGTTGCCAAGGCTCACCCCGCCTGCGCCTGCCTCCCGGGAGATCGTCACCGACGGCCCGCGTGCCGGACGCTTCCGTTCCGGAAGCATTTCCTCCCTGAAGCGAGCGGCGAAATAGCGCTGGAGCGATTGAATATTCGATGTAGATGTCATGATGTGCTGGCTCCAGGAAAATCTCCGGAAAATCCTTTGTCAACTTAACTGGATGCGGATTTAATCGTGCAATGGCGTTAAAGGAGTCGATTCCTCGATAAAGACAAACCCGTCGTACCGGTCGGGCAGCAGTGTCGGAACATATTATGCATCCACGTTGCGCGGGCGTCGCCGACGTGCGTGTTGAGCGCCCGGACGATTCCCCGCAACTCGTCTCCGTCGAAATCGAGCAGGCGACTCAAGGTGAGTTCGAAATGGTTGGCACGGGCACTGCAGGCGGCGGGTTCCCCCGCTGTTGCGCCCGTCCACCCCGCAAGGAGGATCAGAACCGTGGCAATCGAGAAACGCATTGCTTTGGCATACCACGTCAGCGGCAAAAAGGAAACACGAATCAGTTCAAGTAGGGTTGATATTCGGGCACAAACTGCTTGAGTAGCAGCTTCAGCTGGTTGGGTTTCGAGGTTTCAAGGTTTGAGGCAAGCTGGTCGATCATGTTCTCGACATTGCCGAGCGACGCGGGATCGCACAGAAGGCGGAGAATTTTCGGGTGTGTGGTCGCGACAATCTTTTCGCTCTTGTGGCTGAGTTCTTCGTAGAGCTTTTCGCCGGGGCGCAGACCGATGAACTCGATGTCGATGTCTTCTTCGGGACGCATTCCGCTCAATTGGATCAACTGGCGGGCGAGGTCGAGGATTTTGACCGGCCGGCCCATGTCCAGGATGAAGATTTCTCCTCCCGCGCCCTGTGCGCCACTTTGCAGGACAAGGCCGACGGCTTCGGGAATCGTCATGAAGAAACGGGTGACTTCGGGATGTGTGACGCGGAGCGGACCGCCGTCTTCGATCTGTTTTTTAAAGGTGGGGATTACGCTTCCGGAGGAGCCCAGGACGTTGCCGAATCGCACCGCCATGAACTTGGTGCCGCCGGGATTGGATGCGAAAAGCGCCCCGAGAAAAATCTCCGCCATACGTTTGCTTGCGCCCATCACATTGGTGGGATTGATCGCTTTGTCAGTCGAGATCTGCACGAAGCGTTCGGTCTTGTATTCCTGGGCAAGGCGGGCGACGTTGATCGTGCCCATGATATTGTTCTTAACCGCTTCACCCGGCTGGCTCTCCATCATCGGGACGTGTTTGTGCGCGGCGGCGTGAAAAACGACGGACGGGTTGTAGCGGCCGAAAATGAAACGGATTCGCTGGCTGTCGGTTACGTCGGCCATCAGTGGAAGGATCATCCCCCCGAATCCGTCCTCCGCCAGTTCCTGCTCGATCGGGAAAAGCTGCACCTCCGACTGGTCGACCATCAGCAGGCGTTTCGGATGGTAGCGGATGATTTGACGGCAGAGTTCGCTGCCTATGCTTCCGCCGGCGCCCGTAACGAGGACGATCCGTCCTTCAATCACCTGTTTGATGTTCTCGGTTTCCAGTTCGACGGATTCCCTCCCCAGCAAGTCCTGAATCTCGACCGGACGCAATTGGGAGACGCGGACCTTGCCTGTGACAAGTTGGAACATCGACGGCACCGTTTCGAATTTGAGTTTGGTTCGTTGCAGAAGCGCGACGATTTCGCTCATGCGTTCGGTCGACGCGTTGGGGATCGCCAGAATAACTTCGTCAAATCGATCACGGAACTCCGTGTCCTCCAGCAGTTCCGGTGCGCCCATTACGGGAATGTCGTAGAGGCGCGAGTGCCATTTTCTCGAATCGTCGTCCAGGAACGCTGTTGGATTGAGTCCGAGGCCGGACTTGATCCTGAGCTCTCTGGCGAGGCTTGCGCCGACGTGGCCTGCGCCAATGATCGCCACCGGACGCGCCGCGGACGATTTTGAATTGATTCCGTTGCCGTAGCGCTCACGTGCAAGGCGAAAACCAAGCCGAAGACCGGCTACCCCCATGAAGCTGAAGAGGAAATCCGCCATGATAACGCTTCGCGGCGGAACGGCGTCCACGAGGGGGATCCACCAGAGGGAGGCGATGATCAATGAGCTCAGTGCAAGCGCGCAGAAAATCCTCCACAGGTCCGGCGTGCTGAAGTAACTGAGGAGTCCGGCAAACTGCCTGAAGGCAAAGAGAAGCACCAGCTTCAGGGGAATGATCCAGAGGTAGGCGGCCAGCATCTCTTCGTGGTACCGGGGCGATATATGGAAGTCGAAACGCAGCAGGTAGCCGAGGCGGAGACTGACGGCGAAAATAACTGAATACGCGGCAAGAAGAAAGAGAAAACGCGGGCCTACGAAGTGTTTCAATACTGACCAGATCTTACCCATTGGCTCTTGGAATCTCGGCGTCTACGTGTGCGGGCACGTATTTCACGTGTGAAAACCATTATTACTATCAGGTCGGGTAAAGGGAGGTAAAGCCGAATCAGCGGTTTTGCGTGATATTGAGGCCGGAAAACGGGAAAACGGGGGAAGCCGAAACCCCGACACGATTGCGGCGACCTTCGGTCTTTCCGGAAGTTCAGCTGCGGCGCAGCACGATCCAGGCGCCGGCGACAACGAGCAAAGCGGTCAGGTAGAACGCCGTTCCGGGGATTTCCGCGAATATGAAGTAGGCGAGAGCGCCCGCAAATATGAACTGGGACAGGTTGACCACGCTAACGACCTGTCCGCGAAAGTGTTTGACCGAGTAATTGAGAATCGAATGGCCGACGATGGTCGGAATCACCGCGATGCCGAGCAGGAGGGCGAATTCCTTTAACGAATTCACCCCGAGCGGAAGGCCCATGGCGATGGCGACCGCAAAGCAAAGAATCCCTGCAATCCAGTAGAGCGGAACGAGGTACAACCAGACGATCCGGAAGTCGCGATTGGCGCGCCCCAGGGCGAGGTAAAGGGCGAAAAGCACCATCGAAACGAAGCACACAAAATCGCCGAACAAAAGAGCCGGATCGAGGGTGTAATCGGAAATACCGATAATGGAAACGCCGGCCAGCGCGATTATCGTGCCGGCGATTTCCCGTCGTTGGATTCTTTCCCGCAGCATGACAATGAGGATAAACGGCATCACGAGCGGCACCATGTTGACGATCAACGTTGCATTCGCCGCGAAGGTGAGCCGGGCCCCCAGAGCCCATGAGATGAAATGCAGGGCCAGGAGAACGGCGGGGATAAACGACCGCTTCAGGTGTTCAAGCCGGTATTCGGTCCGTTCCTGACGCAGATGGAAAATGAAAACGGGGGTCAGGATGATCGAGGCCATAAGGAGCCGGTACGCGGCGACCATGACGGGATGCGACTCGCTGGCCTTGATCATGATCACGGATGTGGCGCAGGCGAATATTCCGACTATGAGCCAGAGCGTGCGCAGAATAAGAAGCCCTGCGGAGCCTGAAGCTGTGGTCGTTTCGGAATCTACGGTCATGCGGGAAAAAGGAATAGAGGGAGCGCGGGCCCCGGCCGTCCTTTATCGAAGAACGAAGTGCCGAAAGGCAAGCAAAGTGATCGAATCGGCTATCCGGTCGGGCAGAGGGCGAGCCCGGCCAGGCGACCGGTGGTCCAGGCGGCCTGGAAATTGAAACCACCCGTGATTCCGTCGAGATCGAGGCACTCGCCTCCGAAATGCAGGCCGGGGACCAGCCGGCTCTCCATGGTGCGGAAATCGACTTCGCTGAGCCGGATTCCGCCGCAGGTCACAAACTCTTCCTTGTTCATGGTTTTGCCGTTCACGGCGAAACGGGCTTCGAGAAGTTGATTGAGCAACGCGTTTTCTCGGTCCCGGCCGAGATGCGACCACCGTTGTGCCGGCGGGATTCCGGCCGCCTGCAGGAGGCGCTCCCACAACCGCGCGGGAATTCCGGCGGCGGGAAGGTTCTTGATCGCCTTTCCGCCGTGCGAGCGGCGCAGGCCATTAAAGTCTTTCCGAACGGATTCCGCTTTTCGGTCTCCGATCCAGGACACGCCGATGTCGCAGCGATAATTCAGCTCATAAAGGCGTCGCGCCTCCCATGCCGAAAGCCGGAGGATGGCGGGGCCGCTGAACCCGTTGTGGGTGATCAGAATGGGACCGGCCTGCATCTTTCGTCCGGGACGAACGGCGACCGCGGCCGGTTCGACGGAAATCCCCTGGAGCCCCTGAATCCGTTCGTCGTTGACGTGAAGCGAAAAGAGCGAGGGGACGAGGGGTTCGATCGTATGACCGAGGTCCTGAAGTGAGGCGACAAGGGGAGAATTTTTGAGCGAACCGGGTGCGACGAACACGCGTTGCGCCCGGATGTGGTCTCCGTCGCCCATGTCCAGTTCGAAACCAGGATCAGTGCGCGTGATCCGGTGTATCCCAGCACTGGTGCGAATGACGACACCGGCCGCGCGCGCGGAGTCAACGAGGCAGTTGATAATCGTGTGTGAGTCGTTGGTGACTGGAAACACACGGCCGTCCGCTTCAGTCTTGAGTTCGACGCCGCGACCGGAGAACCAGTCGATCGTGTCCGAGGGCTGCCAACGGTGAAAGGCGCCGCGAAGCTCGCGCCCCCCGCGCGGATAGTGGATAGTCAATGCGTCCGGGTCGAAGCAGGCGTGAGTGACGTTGCAGCGTCCGCCTCCGGAGATCTTCACTTTGCCCAGGACTCGCGAACTTTTCTCAAAGAGAACGATGCGTGCGGAAGGGTTGTTTTCGGCCGCGGTGACCGCGGCGAAGAATCCGGCGGCCCCCCCGCCGACGATCGCAATATCAAAGGGATTCATCCTGAATCACGCCGGCCCATGCCTAAGCCGAGCTCGGGAAGGCGAAACTCCGGAGATCAGCGGATCAAAGGTGAGCGGCGAGTTTGCTCTTGAGGTCTTCCTTATTGGTCATGCCCACGACCTGGTCCGCCACGCTTCCATCCTTGAAAAGGAGGAGGGTGGGAATCGCGCGGACGTTGTGGTCGGAAGCGATCTCCTTGTTGTCGTCGATGTTGACTTTGCAGATCCTGACCTGGCCGTCCAGTTCGCTGGCGAGTTCTTCGAGGACGGGCGCAATTGCTTTACAGGGCCCGCACCATGGCGCCCAGAAATCAACCAGCACCGGCTTGTCGGCGGAATCGATCGTGCTCTTGAAGTTGTCGGAATTCAGTTCCTGGATTTTGTCTGACATAGAGATTTCCTAGTACTTGGTGTAAAGGAGGTAGGCGAAGACGATGGCAACGCCTGCCGCGATGACATCAACGACGAGACCGATCGCGGAACCCTTGGGGGATTCCTCTTTGGGAGCGGGGGGCGCGGTTTCGGCCGCTTTTACCTGCGCGGATCCGGCGCCTGCTTTGCGTGGCGGCGGAGGCGGCATCGGTCGCTTGGGTTTTGAGCCGCCGGGCCCCGGAGGTCTCGGCGGCGATTGTTTCATCCGCGGAGGCACCGGGGGTTTGGGCGCGCTTCCGCCTCCGGGCTGTGCCGGGGGTTTGGCCTCCGAGGAATGGGCGGACTCGGATGGAGCGGGGGAAGCTTTGGTATCGGGAGGCGGGGACGGCTTCTTCTCCTCCCCTGAAGGGACGGGGGGAGGCGCCGCTTCCCGGGCGGCATCGGAGAGCCGCTCCTCTTGCTTTGCCGGTCCGTCCCCCTCTTCGGTGCGGGAAAGTCTCAGTTTCGAGGCCCCTTCCGCAGACGGGCCCTCGCCGGGCTTGTTCTCACCTGACGAGGTCTTGTCCTCGATTTTCTTTTCGATATTCTCGGGAAGACCTCCGAGCTTGATCACTTTCTTTTTCTCGCCCTCGTTTTGCGAGTCCTGGTTTTCTGGAGAATCTTCTTTGTTGCTCATGGTTCGCTCAGTAAATCGTGGATTGGCGATGTTTGTCAAGTTCGCCCCCCGTGTGTGAATCGGGGGGAAGGAGGGCGGTAATTATGCCGAGGACGTGTGTTTGTGGATGATGTCCTTGAGTTCGCGAGGATCGACGTCGCCGAGTGTTTTACCTTGATTCCCGAGGTCCTCGACGGTCTTTATCGCGGTTTCGGTCATCCGTTCGTGGGTTTCCTCCGAACCGCCCGCAATAAAAAAATCCGCGGCATGGGTGATCCGTTTGTGGCCATCGTCGTTGTCCAGGCCGACTCCCAGGAGGAGGCCCTTTTTTCGTTCGTTCCTTTTCACGATTCCAATGTCGTTGAAGTTGATTGGTTTTCAAGCCTGTTTTCCGTTTCGGCCATGCAATGTATATCGCTGAAACTCTCGTTCTGCTCCACTCGGAGTTTTCTGAGGCGCACCAGTTCCAGAAGGGCGAGAAATGTGGCGATGACCGTGCGCACGGTCATGTGCCCCGGTTCGGCGAACAGGGAGGAGAAGAGGAAGGATTTCTCTCGGGAAGTACGTTCGAGAATGAATTCCATGCGGTCGGAGACCGTGACCTGTTCGGCGGCGATCTCCCCGAGAACGAGTTGCTCGGAGAGGCGTTTCAGGACCTGGTTGAAGGCGTACCAGAGTTCGAGCTTGTCGGAGGGTTTCAGGGGACGCGTGTCGGTTGTGAGATTGCGTCCGGAATGGACGAGCCTCGGCACGAGCGAGGCATGGAGCTCGGCCATTTCACGGATGTCGCCGGCGGCTTTCTTGAATTTCTGGTATTCCAGCAGTTGATGGACAAGTTCCCACCTCGGATCGAATTCGTCTTCGCCCTCCGGATCTTCCGATCGCTGGTGCCTCGGAAGGAGCATTCGGCTCTTGATTTCCATCAGGGTCGCCGCCATTACGAAAAACTCCCCCGCCACTTCGGGACGAATCTCCTCCATCGCGGCGAGGATTCCGAGGTATTGTTCGGTAATTCTCTTGATGGGAATATCGTAAATGTCGATTTCCTGTTTGCGGATCAGGAAAAGGAGCAGGTCGAGAGGACCTTCGAAAACGGAAAGCTTTACCGGGTAATCAGCGTTGGTGAACATTAGTCAGGTGTCGGGTGTCGCGCCTCAGAACCGTACCATGGAAAGGGCCATGGCGAATTCGGCCGAGCTTTCCCGTTGTGCGCCGTTGCGCAGTGTGATCCGGTATTCAACGGTCCAGGTATTCTGGAGCGTCTGGAGAATCGCGTAGCGTTGTTCGGTGAATAGGCTGGTGCGCGCGTCGTACCTGGCATAGGCATTGACGCCGTAAACCTCGTTGATTCGATAATCGTACCGTGCGGCGTATTGTTCGATCGCATTCTCGAGAAAATCGGTGCCCACCGTGAGCGACCAGACGTCGGCGTCGGTCAGCGTGAGGGAGGTATTGATTTCGCGGATCTCCGGTCCGTCCGTGTCAAGCCGGTTGAAAACGTTGAGACGCAACCAGTAAACCGGCGTAAAGATCAGTTCGCTGTGCAGGTCGGAGAAGTCGTCTTCGTTCGGAGCGGGTGAAAAACGCCAGTCGTTGGCGAGATAGAGCGCGAGAAGGTTGCGGGAACCGTAATCCGGATCGCGGGTTTGAAAATACTGGTCCAGCCCGAAACGAAGCGCGTGAATCTCATCGAGATCGTCGATGTTGCGGATGCGTCCGAGCCGGAGCGGTTGGAGCTGTGTTGAAACCGTGCGTCCGTCGATTACAGGGATAAACGCTTCACCGCGGTCGGCCTTGGGAATGTAGCGGTACTGCAGTTTGGGCTCCAAGAGGTGACGAATCCCGTCGATTCGCCAGAAATCGTTCCGGTATTCGTAATGGCCGTAACCGTAAAAGTTCACGTCCATCCCGACCTCGCCCAGCCAACGGGTGTAGTGGTCGCGGTCTCCCTCGGGACGATTGTAATGGGTGACGCGTCCGCCGGCGGCGGGGGTAATAGTCATCCAGCCGGTGGCGACCACGGGGCGGTCGAGACCGTAGAATACGTCGAGCCGTTCGCTGCGGACCCGCTCCCTGTCCGGAATCGGCGGAGGGCGTTCCTGAAGGTTCGCCGCGCTTGCCTGGTAGTTCTGGTAAATGCCGGCTCCCAAGTGTTGGT
The DNA here is from genome assembly GCA_007130045.1 of Opitutales bacterium. Taxonomy (GTDB): domain Bacteria; phylum Verrucomicrobiota; class Verrucomicrobiia; order Opitutales; family T3Sed10-336; genus PXDC01. The sequence continues at coordinate 30,500 of SLTG01000064.1, read as the reverse complement.
TGAGGCCATCCGCGCGGACCTCCGGGAGCCGTTCCTGGACGAGTTGAAAGTCGTTCGGGCGGGCGCGGGTGAACAGCGAGAGGATAGCGTTCTCACCGAGCATGTTGGCTTCGAGGAAGGTGTCGGGCTCCTGTTCGGTTTCGAACAGCGAGCGGCGAAAATCCCGGGTGACGAACGAGTCGTTCCAGTCCCTGAACTGCGCGGTGACCTCGATGCGGTCATCCCGGAAGTATTGATTTCGCCAATCGACAAAGTAACGGTCCCTGGAAATGCCGCGGTCGAACAGGTCCGTTCCCGTATCGCCCTGGTCCGTGATGTAGCCGGAGGTGAATTTTCCCCACAATTCGTGCCGATCGCCCGACCATGCGTAGTCGGCGCCCGGACCGAGGAGAACTCCGCGGCGCGTGAACCCGTCTATATCGAATCCGACCCGGACGTCTTCGGCGACCGGCGCGCGAACCCCGATCCGCACCCAGGTCCCGAGCACCTTTTCGTAACCGGCGCCCATCGTGACATCGGCCGGAAAATCCCTGGGCTCCTGTTCCAGCGCGGGCCAGTAAAAGAAGGGCACCCGTCCTATCCTCAAGGTAATTCCCTCCGCCCGCATCCGCCGGTCCTCGGTCACCGAGACATCGCGTGCGCGCAGATTCGGTGAAAAGGCCCGGGGCTCGTAAACGTAGAACACGACATCGGTAAACCGGAGTTCCCCGGGATCCCCTGACACCGTTTCGCTTTCGAGGAAAAACGGGAAATAACCGAAGCGGACGTTTTCTCCCTGCGCCTCGCGGGTCGGGACGTGGTAGGCGAGGTAATCGGCAACCAGGCGCCCCTGCCGATACTGAACGGCCACGTTGTCGCGCGCCGTGGCGAGCATCCGTTCCTGGTTGAAGATGATTTCGTTGGCGGTCAGGAAGCTGTCTTCGTGGATCAGGCGCGCGCTTCCCCGGGCGGTCATCTCCTGGCGGCCGCGGTCGAACTCGATCGGATCATCGGAAATCAGCTCGAGGGCGCGGAGCGGCGCGAGAGCCCCCGTGGCAAACAAGAGAATGGAAAGGATGCTGGCGCGCGCTTCTAAAAACACTGACCAGAGGAATTAGGGGGCGGGGTGAGGGGATTCAAGCCTAATAAAAAAAGCGGCGGGGAAATCCCCGCCGCTTTTTTTCCGATCATAAAGACAAATGGACTGCGACGCCGTCACGCCGCGTTTGGATCGACGCAGTTCGGACCCTTGAGAGGATCTATTGCATCAACGATGACCTCGTACTTTTCGCATTCGTTCGCGTTTTCCTCGGTCCAGTGCTGCCATTTTTCCGGTACGTCGTAATCGGGAAAGATGGCTTCGACCGGACACTCCGGGACGCAGGCGTTGCAGTCGATGCAGGTCTCCGGGTTGATGTACAGACGGTCGGGCGCTTCATGGAAGGCCTCCACGGGACATACCGATACACAACTGGTGTACTTACAATCGACGCAGTTTTCGGTGACTACATAAGCCATGAATACATTTCTCCTTTTTTGGTTTTCTCGACCTCCGTTTCCGGAAGGTCAAAAGTGTGTGTTCATTCACAATGAAAAATCAATCCATCCAATGTCAATGTTCAGCCGTTCAGGTCAACTGCAAAAAACGTCGTCCCCCCGAGGGATAATTTCCGGTAACGCCCGGGATTAGAAGATCGAAAAATTCGGTCGGTATCCGGGGCACGCCATTCCGGGACATCGCGACGGATCCGTGCCGTTGAGAAATAACTTGGCTTGTCAAGGCGGTGCGGTTTACATAGTGGAACCTGAAAAAAGCGGATGCGCCGCTCAATTCAACACCGAGCCAAGGAAGGGGCCGTGCTCATCGAAAAATCGGATATGCAGCAGTTATTGCAAGGTGCGGAGTCTGATCCGCACCGGCTGCTGGGAATGCATTGCGTCGGGGCTGCTGGAAAACCGGGGCTGGTGGTGCGCGCCCACCTCCGGAACGTGGTCCGCTGCGAGGTGGTCGACATCCAGGCGGAGGAGTACGCGGTCCACCCGATGGAGCGGGTGGACGAAAGCGGTTTGTTCGAAGTGCTGATTCCGGGCGAGGGCCGGGAGCCGTTCCGCTACCAGTTGCGCGCGTACGACGAAAACGGCGAGTTCCGGCAGTTTTTCGATCCTTACTCCTTCCCGCCATTTCTCGGCGAGCAGGATCTCTACCTTTTCAACGAGGGGAACGAACACCGGATTTATACCAAGCTCGGGTCTCACCTTCGCGATCATTGCGGGGTTCACGGGGTTTCCTTCGCCGTGTGGGCGCCGGCCGCCGTCGGGGTCTCTGTCGTGGGAAGCTTCAACCAATGGGATGGCCGTTACCACGCGATGCGCCTCCTTGGGAACTCGGGGGTCTGGGAGTTGTTCATTCCCGGCCTCCAGCAGGGGGAGATGTACAAGTTTGAAATCCGCGGACGGGACGGCGTTGCGCGGTTGAAGACGGATCCGTATGGCACGTACTTCGAGAGCCCGCCCCACAACGCTTCGATTGTTTACGACACCCGCACGTACGAGTGGCGCGACAGCGAATGGATGGAACGGCGCGCGGAGGAGGGCGGGAAAAAGGATCGTCCGATCACGATCTACGAGGTGCACCTCAACTCGTGGCGCCGGGTGGTGGAGGACGGGAACCGGCCGATGACCTACCGCGAGCTTGCGCCCCTTCTCACCGAGTACGTTTTGCAGTTGGGATTTACGCACGTTGAGATCCTTCCGGTGGCCGAATATCCGTATTCGGGGTCGTGGGGATACCAGGTCACCGGGTTTTTCGCGCCCACCCATCGACTGGGGGAACCGGCGGACTTCATGTATTTTGTCGATCACCTGCACCGGCACGGAATCGGGATCATTCTCGACTGGGTGCCGGGACACTTCCCCCGCGACGCTTTTGCGCTCGCCAAATTCGATGGGAGCCACCTGTACGAGCATTCGGATCCCCGGCAGGGGGAGCACCTGGATTGGGGCACGCTGATTTTCAATTACGGTCGCCACGAGGTCCGCTGTTTCCTGGTCAGCAACGCGCTGGCCTGGATGGACCGCTACCACATCGACGGCCTGCGGGTGGACGCGGTCGCCTCGATGCTCTACCTGGATTATTCGCGTGAGGCCGGGGGGTGGATTCCGAATAAGTTCGGGGGAAGGGAGAATCTCGAGGCGATCGATTTTCTTCGGCAGACCAACGAACTCGTCCATCACTACTACCCGGGCGTTCTGATGTTTGCGGAGGAATCCACCTCCTGGCCCGGAGTGACCCGTCCGACCTCCGAAGGCGGTCTAGGGTTTGATATCAAGTGGAATATGGGGTGGATGAACGATACGCTGGAGTACTTTTCCACCGATCCCATTTTCCGGAAATGGAATCACTCGAAGCTGACCTTCGGCATGCTGTACCAGTATTCCGAGAATTTCATCAGTGTCTTTTCCCACGACGAGGTGGTCCACGGGAAGGGCTCCATGTTGATGAAAATGGGGGCGTCAACCATTGCGGACAAAGCGAAAAACCTTCGGGCGCTATATGCTTACATGTGGTGCTACCCCGGCAAGAAACTGCTCTTCATGGGCAGCGAATTCGGCCAGTCCGCCGAGTGGCATTACGACCATAGTTTGGATTGGCATCTTTGCCAGTACATGGACCACGAGGGCATCCGCCGCCTGGTCGGGGACCTGAATCGTCTTTATCGGGATGAAGCCGCTTTGTCGTGCCGGGATTTTCATTCCGAGGGCTTTCGCTGGATCAATGCCAACGACGCCGACAGCAGCGTGATCAGTTTTCTGCGCTACGGGGAAAAGGAGGACGAAGTGTTTGCGGTACTCTGTCACTTCACGCCCGTCCTTCGGCGCCCGTACCGGTTCGGGGTGCCGTTCGCCGGGTACTGGGAGGAGAGGCTCAATACGGATTCCCACCTTTACGGGGGAACGGACTACGGAAACAACGGAGGCATGGAGGCCGAGGATGTTCCCTGCGATGGCTTTGAATACAGCCTCCCGGTGACCATTCCCCCCGTTTCGACCCTGGTATTCAAGTGGATCGGGAAAAAGGATCCGGCCTCCTGTTAAAACTGTGCTAATCTTGCCGGAGACCCCTTTTTGGGCTGTACCGAAGATGTTGGGGGGCTTAGGATCGGGCGACGTGATGAAATGGCGTATTTGAGGCCGTCTGCTTGTCGCTGTCGTGTTGCTCGCGATGTTCCCTGCCGTATATTTTTTCATCAGAGGAGTTATAGGGATGTTTGTAGATGAAGTTGTCGTTTATTTGAAAGCCGGGGACGGCGGGCGGGGTTGCGTGAGTTTCCGGCGTGAGAAGTACGAGCCCTTCGGTGGGCCGAACGGAGGCGACGGGGGAAAAGGAGGGGACATGGTTCTTCGCTGCGTGGACGACGTGAGCGACCTTTCCGAATACCGGTACAATCCCCGTCACGAAGCCCGCAATGGAGAACCCGGCCGCGGATCGGACCAGGACGGACGGGGAGGAGAGAACCGCATCCTGAAGGTTCCGGCGGGAACGGTCGTGATCGACGAGGAGACCGCCAGGCCCGTGGCCGAGTTGGTCGAGGGCGGCCAGACCGTGACGTTGCTCCGCGGCGGAAACGGCGGGTGGGGAAACACGCATTTCAAGTCATCCGTCAACCAGGCGCCCCGGCGGGCAAACGACGGTCTTCCGGGCGAGGAAGGGAAGTTTCGCTTCGTCCTCAAGACCATCGCCGAGGCGGGACTTGTCGGTTTTCCGAACGCCGGAAAATCCTCCCTGATGAACCTTATCACGAAGGCGCATCCGCGTTGTGCGGCCTATCCGTTCACGACGCTTCACCCGCAGCTCGGTGTGATCGAGTTTCCCGAGACATTCGACCGGATTACGGTTGCGGACATTCCCGGACTGATCGACGGAGCGAGCGAGAACCGGGGACTGGGGCACCGGTTTCTCAAACACATCGAGCGTTGCCGGATCCTGATTCTGATGATTGATATGGCCGGCACCGACGGGCGAAATCCGATCGACGACTACCGGGCTCTGCTGCGCGAACTCGGGTATTACTCCGAAGGACTGCTCGATAAGCCGCGCCTCATCATCGCGAACAAGATGGACGTTGACGCCGCGGCCGCGAATCTGGAGGAATTTCGAAAAGAGGCGGATGACCCCGCGCTCGGACTGTCCTGCCTGACCGGCGACGGGGTCGGAGAGTTGAGGAAAGCCATTCTCGACGCCGTGCTCAGACTGAGGAGGGAAGAGGGGGCGGCGGCGCCCGCGGGCGCCGCCGGAAAGGAGCGGTTGTGAACGTGGAATACGGAGACCTTGACGAGCCGTGCATTCCTCCTTTCAAAGGACTCGCCACCGCAAAGCGCGGACCGCGGAGCGGGTCGATCATTTATGGATACGCGTCTTTAACGGTCGGAAAATCTAACGCTTATGTCTAAACATCGATCGCTTCTGATGCGCGCGAACCGGCGAATGGGGGCCAGCCTGGTGGATTACAACCTGGTGGACGTGTCCGAGCTCGAATCCGCGAACGAACGCCTGCTCGGGATCATCAAAGACGGAATCGGCCGGCGCACTTCGATCCTCGGGCTCCTGGCTAACGAAATGAACGCGCTCGACGAACGCGAGCTCATTGCCCGGCAGGTCGATGAGTTCAGTCTCGCTCCGATTCCCCTCGGCCATGCTGAACGGGATGAAACCCTGTACCGCGAGCTGGAGCCCGAACAGCTTTGGGCGACCTGGACCGTTCCGTTCGACGTGCAGGACAATTTCACGTTCCTGGCCACCGCGTATTACCTGAGTTCCTATGTGCGCGAGTATTGGGAGGACCTTACGGAAGGCCCGGTCCTTTGGTTTGTATCCTCGATAAACGATATCGCGGACGTGATCGAATGGTACGAGAAGGAGTCCGCGCAACGGAGGTAAAGAATTATGGCGCTCGGAAGAGTTCAGTCGGCGATCGTTAAACAATTGATGGAGATGAAACTTCTCGGAGTGGAAGAGTCCGAGAAGATCATGACGCTCTCACAGGATTTGACTGGAGACGCGCTCGATCAGATTCTCCTTAAGGATCACGGGATCACCGAATTCCGGCTCCTCGTTGCGAAGTCCAGGGTGTTCGCAATGAACCCGATTAACGTTTCGCGCTTCCAGTTCGATCCCGACTTGCTGGAAAAGCTTCCGACGGAGTTTTGCCGCGAGCACAATGTCGTGCCCCTGGGGACGGTGGGAGACTGCGTCGTCGTGGCGTTTGCGAATCCGTTCGAAATGGGCGCCGTCAACGAGATCGAGGATCGAACCGGGCTGCGGGTGGTGCGGCTTCTTGCGGGAGCGCACGAGATCCAGCAGAAGCTCAAGAAGGATTCCTCGGGTGAGAAGGTCGAGTTTGGCGATGTGGTGGACGCGATCGGGGCCGAGTTCGGCGAGGATCAGGATGTCAGGATCGAAGATCTGGAAGACGAGGATTCGCGTCCGATCATCCAACTGGCCAATCGCATCATTGAGGACGCCTACAAAGAGGGGGCCAGCGACATTCACGTCGAACCGGGCGAAAAGGAATTGATGGTCCGGTACCGGATTGACGGCGTCTGCCAGGAGAAGCTCCGGCTCCCGAAAAAGGTCGCAGGCGCGATCGTGGCCCGTTTCAAGATCATGTCCAATCTCGACATCGCGGAGCGCCGCCTTCCCCAGGACGGACGAATCATTTTCAAGCAATACACCAAGAAGACCATCGATATCGACCTCCGTGTTTCGACCGCGCCGCTCAATCATGGCGAAGGCGTGGTCATGCGTATTCTGGACAAGGAGAAGTCAACCCTTCCGCTTCCGGCGCTCGGCTTTTCCGAACCCAACCTCCTTATTTACCGGCGTATCATTCAGCAGCCGTACGGAATGGTCCTTCACTGCGGGCCAACCGGTTCGGGTAAGTCGATGACGCTCTATTCGGCGCTCAATGAGATCAACTCTCCCGAGCTCGTCATTCGAACCGCCGAGGATCCGATCGAGTACACGCTCGCGGGAATCAACCAGATGCAGATGAGCCGCCAGATAGGACTGACTTTCGCCAGCGCGTTGAGAGCCTATCTCCGGCAGGACCCCGATATTATCCTCGTCGGGGAGATCCGCGACAAGGAGACAGCGAACATCGCCGTCGAAGCGGCGTTGACCGGGCACCTTCTACTCAGCACCCTTCACACGAACGATGCTCCGGGGACCATCGCCCGTCTGACCGACATGGGGGTCGAACCCTTCCTGATTTCGTCTTCGCTGCTTTGTGTGTGCGCGCAGCGCCTCATGCGGCGGGTCTGCAAGAAGTGCCGTGTCGCCTACGAGCCGGAGGGCAGGGAGAAAGCGATTATCGAGTCGGCCATCGGCTGGTCGGGAACCATTTACAAGGCCAAGCCGAGGGGGTGTCAGACCTGCAACAACCTCGGCTACAAGGGCCGCGTGGGAATTCACGAACTCATGGAAATTTCAGAGGAGCTCGTTCACGCGATCAACGCGGAAAAGGAAACCGCCGAGATCAAGCGGATCGCGATCAAGAACGGAATGAAGACACTTCACCAGGACAGCATGCTCAAAGTTAAAGAAGGACTTTCCACGATCGAGGAGGCCCTGGCCAACGTGCCGCCGGACCTTTGAGGATTGAGCGGGGCCACCCGGCCTTTTCATCTGGCGGCTGGAAGCCTCACTCCTCGCAGGGCGTTCGTCGTTTGACAGCGGCGCGTCGGAGGCGGTCGTTTATCGCGCGGCCGAGGCCGTAGTCGGGCGCGGCTTCAGCGATAATCGTCGAATAGCCGCGGTTGTCGATTTCGCGGAGCAGCGAAAACAGATTTGCCGCGGCTTCCTCCAGGCGACCCTGTTCGGAGAGCCAGAAAACAGATTCATCGCCTGCGGCCAACGAGTCCGGTTTGCGGAAAAAAAGGAATGCGATGTTCCGTCCGGCCCGTTCGTCGTTGACCGAGAGCGGAGCCGGGATCAGGTCGAGGGGCGTTTTCGGGCTGTAGTGCTTGGGCATCTGTCCGGGAGCGGCCCGCGCCGCCGGCGCGTCCTCAGCCGGGTAGGCCAGGGTTTGCCCGAGCGTCTCTTCCAACTCCTCGACCGGAATCGCCCCGTGCCGCAGTAAGACTGGGCAAGCGGGATCACGGATGTCCAAAATCGTCGATTCCACCCCGTGACGGCAGAGCCCGCCGTCAAGAATGTAGCGGATACGTTGACCGAGGCTTTCCTCGACGTGATCGGCGCTCGTCGGGCTGATATAGGCGAATGGATTTGCGCTGGGCGCGGCGAGCGGACCGCCGAATTCGGCCAGAAGCGCCCGCAGGGCCGGATGCGCAGGCATCCGCACGGCGACGGAGGGGAGGGAGGCTGTGACGATGTCGGGAATCGCGGCCGTCTTGTCCATTACCACCGTGAGCGGTCCTGGCCAGAACGCCTCGCGAAGTTTTCCGAGAAGGGGACCGGGGCGGGCGATCTCCCGCAGATCAAAGGCTTCCGGGATGTGCACGATCAGCGGATCCTCCGGCGGACGTTCCTTGGCACGGAATATTTCGCGGCACGCCGCTTCGTTTCGCGCGTCGGCTCCGAGTCCATAAACCGTTTCGGTCGGCACCGCGACAAGGTCCCCCTCCCGGAGTCGCGAGGAGAGAAAACGGAGGTTTTCCGGGGTGTCGGTGTATCGAGTGGCCACGCGGCGCCGCCTTTTAGGACCGGGTTAAGCAAACGGGAAGAGAATCCGGGTTCGATGTCATAAGACGTTACTTCTTCTTAACCGCGCGTTTCTTTTTGGCAAGCATCCGCCTCACCCGCCAGCGCTGGCTTTTGTGGACGATATAACCCACACAACCCGGCGCGCCGCAGCGGCAGGGGTGGTCGAGGAAGTGCTCCATGTCGTAGCCGTAGTCGATGAAAATCTCTTCGCCTTCCTCGATATCGCGGAGGGCGACGTACCAGATGCGGCCCCGGATGTTGACCGCTTCACAACTCGGTTCGCAACTGTGATTGACGAAACGGGCCATGTTTTCGGGCACGTTCCCGTCGATGTCGTAACGTTTGTTGAGTTCGAATATGTAAACGAGCCCCTCGCCGTTTTTCTTCGCCTTTTCCTCCTGGAGCAGGCCGCGACGGTTGGATTCGGCTTTGGTGATCTTTTCGCCGAGGTATTCCAGGATGCGCGTTTCTTTCGGAATGGGTCTCGCCGCGAAACATCCGTATCCGTGAATCGGAGATTCCCGGATTTCGATCCATTCGTTGTCCGTTACGGGCGGTTTCTTTTTTCTCGATCTTGCCACTGTTTCAAACTCCTACCGGTTTGACCGGAGATGTCACGAATGAAAAACGGGAAATCGACGGTGGAATGTCAATCGATCGCGGGAATTCCTCGGGTTCGTATTTGACCGGCCGGGGGTTTTCCATTCGATTGATCTCTTCATATTCATTTACTTGCGGGTATTTCTTCCCGCGGTGCATGAATGTCCGAGGCTTAATCATAGAGTGAACACCATGAAACACCGCCGACTTTTCTGTATTCTCGTTCTCGCTACGCTCGGTTTCGTATCCTGCCGTTCGACTTCGGATCGAGCCTACGAATCTCCTTCTGTTCCGGGCACGCTCGGATCCGGCGCGACCGATCCGACCGGGAATGTCGGGGCATCCGATCAACAACGGGAGCGGACGGCATTTCAATACACTGAACCGATTCCGGCCGTCGAAGCCGAGGGTCCTCTTCGGATTTCGCGGGAAGATGCGGTGATGATGGCCCTTGAGCACAATCGCTCGCTGCGTGTACAGAGGATGAATCCCATCATTGCGGGGACGTTTGAGGAATTGGAGCGCGCCACGTTCGACCCCGTTGTTTTTGGGCAGGCTTCGGCTGAGCGACGGAGAGACGAATTCCTTTCTCCGACACTGGACGACACCCTGACGGACGAAAGCGAGAGGTTCAATTTCAGCGCGGGTGTGGGCCAGTTTTTTCCCACAGGTACGGATTTGGAGATCGGTGTCTCGCAGTCTTACCGCGACCCCCGCGGCGACGGGGATCCGACGGACCGCGTTCGGGGTTTTGTGACGGTGACCCAGGCGCTTCTGCAGGGACGCGGGCTCGATGTGAACCTCGCCCAGGTGCGTCAGGCCCGGCTGGACACCCTCGCTTCGGAGTTCGAACTGCGCGGTTTTGCCGAGGCCCTGCTTGCCGACGTCGAATCCACCTACTGGGATTACGTGCTCGCACGCCGTGAAGTCGAAATCTTTGAGGAGTCGGTGGCGGTGGCGGAGCAGCAGTTGGATGCCACGCGTGAGCGCATCGAGGTAGGGCAATTGGCTGAGACGGAAATCGCCGCGGCCGAGGCCGAGGTCGCTCTGCGCCGCCAGGCCCTTATCAACGCCAGGAGTTCCGTCGAACTGCTGCGTCTGCAACTGATTCGATTCCTGAACCCGGAGCCCGGCATTGATGGCTGGGATCGGAAGATCGAGGTGCTCGATGAACCGTCCGTACCTGACGTCGAACTCGACGACGTCCGTGACCACGTCCAGGTGGCGCTCTCGTTGCGTTCCGAGATCCACGAATCCCACCTGCAGCTTGCCGGGCAGGGGCTCAGCGTCGTTCAGACCCGCAACGGCCTTCTTCCGCGGCTCGATTTCTTCGTCACCCTGGGCAAGACCGGATTCGCGAATTCGTTTGGCGAGGGATTCCGCAATGTCGACGGCGACGGTTACGACGCGACAGTGGGCGTGCGGGCGGAGTATGCGTTGGGCAACCGTCAAAGCCATGCCAATCATCGCCGCGCGCGCGCCACCCACCGGCAGGCCGAGGAAAGCATCAGGAATCTCGTGCAGTTGGTCGAGCTCGACGTGCGCTCCGCGTACACCGAGACGCTGCGCGCGAAGGAGCAGATCGATGCGAGCGCGGCGACGCGGCGGCTTCAGGAGGAAGCCTTTCGCGCCGAGACCGAGAAGTTTGATGTCGGCTTGTCCACCGTGCTCGACATTTCGCTGGCGCAGCGCGACCTGCTCGAGTCCCAGATCGCGGAGGTTGGAGCGATCATTGACTACCGCAAGGCTCTCATCGATCTTTACCGGCTCGAAGGCTCGCTTCTGAAACGTCGTGGAATCGGCGGCCCTGGTGATCGGAACCTTCCGCCGCCGACGTTTTCTTTAATGACTCCGGAGGAATTCTGAGACGTGAGACCCGGCGAGGCGTGACCACGAATCGCGGGACAACCCGAATGGCACGGCTTCAATCTTGCCGTGCTTGTGCCGAATGAATTTTGAACACATTCGCCGATTTGTTGTCAATGGACCGAATATGGGTTACCTTTTGCCTGCGTTACAATAATGTCTGAATCAACGAATCAAAGATCATGGATTAAATGGTGCCTGGTGGTCGTGTTCCTGGCCGGTATCGCTTGGGCGGGTGCCGCGTTTCTTGGGGGCGGCGCCGATCGTCCGGCGCTGAACGCCGCGAGCGTCGACCGCGGCGAGATACGGCGGACGGTGTCCGCCACCGGCCAGTTGAATCCGGTCATCAACGTCGAGGTGGGGTCGCAGGTCTCGGGGATAATCGACGAGATTTACGTCGATTTTAATTCCGAAGTCGAAAGGGGACAGATGCTTGCCCGGTTGGAGACTTCGACGTTCGAGGCCGATCTTCAGGAGGCCGAGGGGCAGGTTGCCGCCGCGGAGGCCGCCCTCGAACTTGCCGGGTTCGAGGTCGCCCGGCTCGAGCAGCTCCGGGAACGCCAACTCGTTTCGCAATCCGAACTCGACCAGGCGAGAGCAAATCATAAACAGGCCGAGGCGACGCTCAGAATCCGGACCCACGCGAAGGAGCGCGCGGCGTCGGAACTTGCCCGTTGCACGATCCATTCCCCGATTGACGGGATCGTGATTTCACGGAACGTCGACGTCGGCCAAACCGTCGCCGCCAGCATGACCGCTCCGATCCTCTTTACGATCGCCAAGGATCTGACCCGCATGCAGATCAATTCCCACGTTCCGGAAGCCGATATCGGAGGCATCCGGGACGGGCAGACGGTCGAATTCAACGTGGATGCCTATCCCAATGAGAGATTTGTCGGAAAGGTCGTTCAGGTGCGCAACGCGCCGATCGTCGAGCAGAATGTCGTCACTTACGATACGGTGATCGAAGTGGCGAATCCCGATCGCAAACTCAAGCCCGGGATGACCGCGACCGTAACAATCATCACCGACCGGAAAGACGATGTGCTCAGGGTGCGCAATTTGGCGCTGCGCACACGATTGCCCGACAGTATCCGCCCTGAATCGCCCGACCTTCCCGAAAGTGACGAGGAGGGGAACTGGCGTACGGTTTATCGCCTCGCCGGCGGGAATCCGAGCGGGGAGATCGAGGCCGTGCCGGTCCGCGCGGGAATGAGCGACGGGGTGCGCACGGAGATTATCGAGGGGTTGGACGAAGGAGACGTTCTGGTGACCGGCATCGATATCACGGCGACGGCCGACAGCGGCCGGCGCGGTGGAAGCCTGTTCGGACCTTCGCCGGCGCAGTATTGAGTCATATGGCCGTCGTTGTCCTGGAGGATATTTTCAAGACCTACCATCTCGGGAGCGAGGTGGACGTGCCCGCCTTGCGCGGGCTTTCTCTTGTCCTTGAAGCCGGCGAGTTCGCCGCCATCCTGGGGCCGAGCGGGTCGGGGAAATCCACATTGATGAATGTGATCGGCTGCCTGGACCGGCCGGGCCGCGGGCGGTACCTGCTCGAAGGCGAGGACGTGGCAAAGCTTTCCCGTGACCGTCTCGCCGCGGTTCGGAACCGGAAGATCGGTTTCGTTTTTCAGAGTTTTAATCTGCTGTCGCGCACCTCCGCCCTCGAAAACGTCGAGCTCCCGCTCATGTACAAGAGCGACGGCCTCAGCCTGCGGGAGATTCAACGCCGCGCGAGCGAGGCGCTGGACCAGGTGGGTCTGTCCGACCGGGCCGATCACCACCCAAGCCAGCTTTCCGGAGGTCAGCAGCAGCGGGTGGCGATCGCGAGGGCGCTGGTCACGGAACCAACCATCCTGCTGGCCGACGAACCGACGGGTAATCTCGATACGCGCACCGGCCTTGAAATAATGGAGATTTTTCAGAAACTGAACGATCATGGAATCACATTGATCATGGTCACGCACGAACAGGATATCGGACGGTTTGCCAAGCGGACCATCGTCATGCGGGACGGGCGGATCGTCCGGGATGATCCGGTCGAGGATCGTCTGGCGGCGTCGGACGAAAAAGAAAAGCTTCCCGTTCTCGTCGCCGAGGAGGAGTCCGTCCAATGAGACCCGAAATGATCCTCCTGGTCGCGCTGCGGGCACTGCGACGCAACCGCATGCGTTCGTTGCTAACCGCGTTCGGGATCGTGATCGGTGTTGCGGCGGTGATCACAACCGTCAGCATCGGAAACGGCGCCCGGGCGGAGGTCGAGGAACAGGTCACGCGGCTGGGGCAAAACGTCGTGCTCGTGTTTCCGGGCAGCCGTTCGCTCGGCGGTGTGAGCATTGGAGGAGGGAGCGCGAATACCCTGACCGTCGAAGACGCCCTGGCGATTCACGAGGAGATTCCCGAGGTGATTGCCGCCAGTCCGGAAGTGCGCTCGCAGCGGCAGGTCTCTTATGGCAACCGAAATTGGTTTACACGAATTTACGGCCAATCGTCCGACTATCTTCAGATTCGCCAGTGGCCGATGGAGTACGGGCGTATGTTCGACGAGGAAGACGTGCTTCGCGCGAACATGGTGGCCGTCGTGGGGCAGACTATCGTCGAGGAGCTCTTCGAAGGCGCCGATCCGATCGGGGCGATCATTCGGGTGCGCGGCATGCCGCTTGAGATCATCGGAGTTTTGCAGACCAAGGGAATGTCGCTGATGGGATCGGTGCAGGATGACATCATTCTCGTTCCATACACCACCGCTTTCCGGTACATTTCCGGCCGTTCTCACGCCATGGTGATCAATACCCAGGTTTACAGCGCCGAACTCATGCCGGTCGCTCGGCAGAAGATTACCGACCTCCTTCGCGAACGGCACGGTCTCGGTCCGGGCCAGGATAACGATTTCACCGTGCAGACCCAGGAGGAGGTCGCGCGCGCGGCGACCGAAACTTCGCGGGTCATGACGTTCCTGCTGGGTGCGATCGCCGGTATTTCACTGCTGGTCGGCGGAATCGGCATCATGAACATTATGCTCGTGAGCGTGACCGAACGAACGAGGGAAATCGGCATCCGGATCGCGCTCGGCGCGCGAAACCGCGACATCCTTCGGCAGTTCCTTGTCGAGGCGATTTTGTTGAGCTGCCTCGGGGGAGGAATCGGTATCCTTACAGGAATCGGCGTCAGCTACGTGCTGGCGTTCTATGCCGACTGGCCCGTATACCTATCCCATAACGCGATCGCCTACGCCTTTCTTTTCAGCGCGATGGTGGGGATTTTCTTCGGCTTCTACCCGGCGAGAAAAGCCGCCCGTCTCGACCCGATCGAAGCGCTCCGGTACGAGTAACAAGGCACACTAGCGATGGCCGCCAAGGCCATCGATCCCCGTACCGAAAACTGCAAACGAATCCTTGCGCCTTTTCCGGACGTATCCACGATATGACACGTGAAAGAATCCCGGCCGATCGGAGTCGATACACTCTTTATCCTGAGGAGAAAACCCGGAGGGATCGGCGGCGCCGAACGTGTCGCCGAGCGTTTCGAGGAGTCTTTTCGTCACTACTGGAATACTGTCCGGCTTGCGGCCGGCTCATCCTGGAACGGAGTTTCGATCGGTGGAGCCGGCGGCCCGCCATGGTGGCGATCATGGCGCTACGTGCGCGCCGTGGATCGGCTGGGGCTGAAGCGGCCGGGCAATTTGGTCTTCAGCATGGAGCCGGGTCCCGAGTGCGACGTCTACCGCGCCGGCGACGGCGTTCACTTGCGTCAGGTGCGTCGGCGCTATGGGTGCTCGCCGTTGTGGCGCCTTAACCCCTGGCACTGGCTGGCGCCGAGGATGGAGTACAAGGGAATGAGGTCCGCCCGTGCGGTGGTGGCCAACTCCCGCATGGTCAAAAAGGATATCGCCCGGGCGTATCCCGATATCGAACCGAAGGTCACTGTCATTCACAACGGATACGACGAGAAAGTGTTTTTCCCCGCCGAATGCCCGAAAACCGAACTGCGCAAGCCGCTGGGGCTTCCGGAGGATGCGTTGATACTGCTCTTTTCCGGCAGCGGGTTCGAACGCAAGGGGCTCGGGGAGGCGCTGGCGATCACCGCGGAAGCCAAACGCCGGTTTTCCGCGGCCGGCAAGCCCGTCCTTATCCTCGTCGCCGGCCGCGGGCACGCCGCGCCTTACGGGCGCCGGATCCGGCGTGAGGGCCTGGCGGATTCCGTTCGCTTTCTCGGCTCGGTGGACGCGATCGCCGATTACTACCGCGCCGCCGACTGCATGGTCCTGCCCACTCTTTACGACCCGTTCTCCAATTCCACGCTTGAAGCCCTGGCGTGTGGTTGTCCGGTCATTACCACCGTTCACAATGGCGCATCCGAACTGGTTCATGAGGGGATGACCGGATACATCCTGGGGAACTTGGATCCTCAAGCCGATCGCGCCGCCGCTGTGAGCTTTCTCGAAAATCTGGACTGCGACCCACATCAGATTACCCGATCCGTCCTCAGCCGCCGTCTCGAAAGCGAATTACGCGAATTCATTGAACTTTTTGAATCGCTGGCGTCGACAGCGCCTCGAGAGAGGCGGCGGATTTAGGCGAATTGTCGTGTAAAGATCCACGTTTTCGCTTTATTTCATTGTTGGACATGAATAATCGGGGCCGCCTTAGAGCATTGATTTCCGCGTGGCTCTCTCCTCCGGAGAAGAAAGAGTTTCAACTTGTTCGCCGCGGAGGGCTTATCTGGTATGTTCGGAGCAGTTTTTCCGGTCCGGACCTGAACGAACTGTTGGATGATCCTAATGCGGTAATCGATGAAAGCGGCGTTGTCCTTCGTGATAAGGGGATGTCGAAGACGGCTGCTTCCGGCGGTTTTGTCATCAAACGGAATCCGGCCCGCAAGTGGAGCGAGGTCCTCAAGGCGTTCTTTCGGAAGTCTCCCGGTCTTCGGGCATTCTTCAAAGCGTTTCGCCTGGAAGCAGCGGGGGTGCGCACCGCGGTTCCGGTCGCCGCGTGCGAGAAACGCACTTTTCGGGTTCTCTCATCGAGCTACTTCGTCATGGAGCAGCGACAAAGCGCAGTGGCGCTGGACCGTTGGGATGGCGACCGGGCGCGGCTGGCAATCCGGCTCGGGCGTCTGATCGGCCGCCTTCACGCAATGAAATGCTCCCACCGCGATCTCAAGGCGGCAAATATCCTCGTCGATGATTCCGGAGAGCCGTTTCTTATCGATATGGAAGGCGTGCGATTCTGGTGGCGCCTTCCGCTCGCGCGCGTTCGAGGCGATTTGGAGCGGTTTCAGCGCGCATCGCGCGAGTTGCGATGCGTCGATGCCGCCCATCGGTCTCTTTTCATCCTGGCCTACTGTCGCGAACGCGGTATCCGGCCATCCCGATTGCGGATGGGAATTCGGCTGGGTGACCGAAATGGCGCGATGGTATCATCGAGAGGTTCCATACGGCTTCGTTGGATCGAACCGAAAGGCGAAGGCAGGCGGGAACTCTGGCTATTGATCGGACCACGCTCGATCGATGTTCGCGCGAAGGCGCGCGCCCACCGCCGCGTGAATCATCTAAAAAGGCGGAGCGCCTGGCTCGAGGTCGTCCGGCGCCGCGATCGACGGGGCTTTCTTCTTTGGAAATGGATCAAGCCGGACGCGCTTCCCGTCGATTATTGGCGGCGCTACTGGGGAAGATCGAGGGCTGCGAGGGAGATTCGCGGACTCCGGATACTGAGAAGAGCGGGCCTTCTGGTTCCCGGTCACCACTGCTCGGGCTTCGCCGTCAACCCGTTCTCCGAATTCGAGTCTTTCCTCGTAATCGATTACTGCGACGGAACCGTGAGCGGCCACCGGTTCTTGCGTGATTGCCGGGATTCCGGTGTGCGAAAGCGCTTTCTTCTTTCGGTTGCCGGCGACCTCAAAACGATGGTCCGAGGCCGGGTTTCGTTGAAGGACCTTCACTTGGGAAACGTGCTGGTGAATCCCGATCGGCCGGAGCGGATTTACTGGATCGATAGTGACGTGAAGGCGGTTCGATCGCTCCGGGAGGGGGAAAAATGGCTCGAACGGGCGATCGAAAGATTACTCGTCAAGGCGTTTAGATGGGGTCTCGAACACTGCGAAGAAGCCTTGGTTCGCAGCGCGCTCGAACAATCCGAAGGGCCTTTCGCTCCTCGATAAGAAGTGTATCCGCGTCGACAAACGCATTTTTTGCTCCAATTGGTCTTGTGCGGAGAACTGCGTCCGGCCATGCTTTCCGTCACCCGTGCAAACAATAAAAGTGCTTTATATTGCAGGCTGCAGGCATAGCGGCACCACCCTTATGAACCGAGTCCTTGGCGCCCACCCGGAAGTAATCAACGTGGGAAGTCTCAAGAAACTCGGCGTTGTCCTGCAACGAGGGACTCCTTGCTGCTGCGGCGCGGAGAGTCTTCTCAAGTGTCCGTTTTGGGGGGCTGTGAACGAGGAACTCGCCCGTAAAGGGAAAAGTCTGGAACAGTTGGATGTCGGCTCTTCCAACTCCAGACGCTTCGCTGAAGACAACCTCGTTCTGTATCGGGCGATTCAGGCGGTCGGCGGAGCGAAAGTGATTATCGAGTCGTCGCGGCGCAGCAGCAGGCTGAAGAGAATCCGGACGCTTCCGGGAGTCGATCTCATCCCGCTCCATTTGTACAAATCACCGCGCTGCCAGGCAAGTTCGTGGAAACGGAGGGAGCGGCGTCTGATTCAGTCCATTCTCGGCTATCTGGCGCGGAATTGGCGGATCATGACCGTGTGCGACCGGGACCTCGCCGCGTTGTGGGTGTCCTATGAGGATTTCTGCCGGAATCCGGAAGAATCGCTTCGCATCGTGTTCGAAGCGGTGGGGCTGGAATTCAGCAAGACGGTCTTGAGCGATTGGGGGGATGTCACCCTTCACAGCCTTGGAGGCAACCGGATGAAGCTTGTGAAGGACTCGAGCATCGTTCTGGACGAAAGCTGGCGCCGGCGCCTGACCAAGCTCGAAATCAAAATGATCGATTTGTTTTGCGGACGGTTGTGGCGACGGATGGAGATGCGCAGACGGGGGTGACGGCGTTTTTGGGTGCGCGGCGGAAAGTCACGGTTGAGCATCGGTGGTCGTAGCGTTCGGTTTTGCCAATGATCTTTGAGTTTTCGATGTACAAATGGGAAAGACGTCTTCATCAAACCGGATGACTTAATGCGGATTCTTTTTATACAGACAAGCGCCGGCACAGGAGGATCCAAGAGCAGCCTTTTGGCCGCGCTGCCGGTTTTGCGCGAGTCGGGCTGTACTGTCAGGGTGCTCTGCGGCGAGGAGGGGTCGTTTACGGAGCGATGCCGGGAAATGGGGGTCCCGTTCACGATCGTCCGGTTGCCGGAATGGAGAAAGTGGGCGGAGCGGCTTTTCTTTTCATTCAAAGTGGACCGGGCGTTGGAATTGATTCGGGACGAGGGGTTTGACGTCGTTATTGCGAATGAAATGTGGTGGGCGCCTCACGCCCGGCGGTTGGCATCGCGGCTTGGAGCCAAATCAGCGGCCGTCGTTCGCGATTTGATCGCTGTCGGCCCAAAGGCGAAACAATACCGCCTCGACCGCATCGACAGGGTGCTTTGTGTAAGTGATGCAATTCGCGGCGGCCTTGCCGGTCAGGGAGTGCCCGGTGATCGCTTGACCGTGCTGTACAACCCGATAAGTGTTCCCGGTAAGGATCTAAACGGTGTACCGGAATGGCGAACCCGGTGCCCCGGCGTCCAACGGTGGCTTGGATACATAGGCAAGATTGGCGACAGGAAAAACCAGGTTCAGGCCGTACGGGTGCTCGCGCATCTTCGGGAACTGAGCGGGGTGCCTTGGGGGTTGGTTCTGGCCGGGGACGCGGAATCCGGGTATCTGGAAGGATTGAGAGCGGAAGTGACAAACCTCGGACTGCAAGACGCCGTTGTGGAGGCCGGTCATGTGACGCCGGTCGGAAACGTTCTCGGGTTTATCGACGCCGTGATTCTGACCAGCCGGCGTGAAGGGCTTCCGCGTTCCCTGATCGAAGCGCTGTTGGCCGGGGTCCCCGCGTTCTCGTTTACTCTCGACGGCCTGGACGAAATTTACGAAGAACATTTTTCGATGTTTGTGCCGGGGGCCGACACGGATTTATCGCTTGCTCGAATCATATATCAAGGATTCGAAAATGAGAACCTTGACGCTGCTACCCGATCGCTTTCGGCCCGTCTGCGCCTCAGGCACAATCCCGCGACCTACCCGGAGAGACTTCGTAGTGCATTGGCGTTGTCGTAAGCCCGGCAGGGAGAGGAGCGGCGGAATCTTCGAGGGCCTTCGACATTTGATTTGCCAGAGCGGAAACTTTGCGCAACGGTGAGGGCCTTCCTTTATGAAGTGTGGCGAATCAATCGATTCCTCGGACCCTGCGTTATGTCTTCAGGTGTCAACATGACCTCGACCTTCGGTTTTTTTTCCGCACGGATCGCGGCGGATCAACCGGACGGGTGGAGGGTAAGCCTCGCGGAGATACCGTTGAGTGGGATCAATCCGAATCAGGACTGAAAGGGGCGGCGTGGTAAGCACGGGAAAAGCAGCACTCTCTCCGTTTCGAGCGGCACGTCACGCCTTCCGAGATGCAAGAGCACGAAGTTCGGCTTTGGCGGTCAGGAACCAGGCGAAGACCATCGAAACATTTGATTCGGGGATCGTTGAGGGGGCGTACTTCGTTACGACCGAGCGCGGGCTACTGGAATACCGCCGGGGAACGATTCGTCGTATTTTCAGTTTTCCCGCATATGGGATTGCTTTCGACTCCAGGCACCTTTTTGTCGCGGCGTGGCTCGGACGACGAAGTTGTCTTCTGCGAGGGGACGCGTCTGCTTTGCATGAACCCGGGCGGTCATTCGGTTTTGAGGAGATCTACGCGCTGGACGTTACCGAAAGCAACGCGCGGATTCACCAGATATTTCTGCGGGATGGGGTCTTGTTCGTTGCGAATACGGGGCGGGATACGATTCTGCGGATTTCGGCGGATACAGGTGAGATTGTTGAAGAGATCCCGGTGTTTTTCGATTCGTTCGGATCTCCTATCATCTATGATAATCATCACCTGAACAGTGTGAGCGTCTATGGTTCAACCATCCTCTTTGTGGCCTATGCCGCCGGCGATGGATCGCTCCTTGGTGTGTTCGACGCCGAGGCCCGCTCCATCGAGGGATTCCGCTACCGGAATCGGGGAGTGCATGACCTGTTCTTGACCAACGGTGGATTCATCGGTTGCGACACGTTTGCCTGTAAGGAGGCCTCTGACCGTCATGGTTGTGTGTTTGACGAACAGGGTGCCATTGACGGGGATTTTTGGCGGAGCCGGCGCGCGTTTCCACGCGGGATCGCCGGAAGCGATGGCGAGTGGCTTGTCGGGTCTTCATTCGAGGGAAGCAGGAAGGAGCGCTTCAAGGGTAGGGGAGAGATTTTTGTATTCGGCGAGCGGCGTAATCGGGCCGCGCTCCCTCTGCCCGCATCCCAGGTATATCAGATTATTCGAGATGATGGCGTCTTCATTGAGGGGCCTGAAGATTGCAGGCCCGACGAAATCCGCAAATGCCTTACGTCTGCATTGGGTGAGCCTGTCTATCAGGTGAAAGCACCCCGAATGGCGCCCGGATTTGAACCTCACAAGGCGTTTCTCCATGCAACCTGAAAGCGCACACGAGATAAATGGCTAATTTTAAGATTTGAACGAGATGAATGAGAAACGCTCAGTCGAATATGTTCCGCCCGTACGCAAATTGTCCGTTCGCCTGGCGCGGAAAAAGTATTTTTGCGTGAGTTACCCGAAATCAGGGAGAACGTGGCTTCGGTTTATGGTTGATGACTACCTGACCAGGCATTACCGGATAAACGTTCCGCAGGTGTTCGCGGTGGAAAAGAAGCTGCGGTTCCGTCATCGAATCGTTTGGACCCACATGGGCGGCGACTTCCGACGGCCGTATTTCGGAATCATGAATTTCGACACCTTGCTCCTTCGAAATCTTCCCTATGTGTTTCTGGCACGAAATTTCTATGCGATCCTGAACTCAGCCTACCACCACCGCGTCTACCGGAGGCGCGTTGTTGAAGCGACCCCATCGGAGTTCATTCGCGATCCTTACTGCGGAATCCTTCATCTGGTGAGCTACTATAACATGTGGCTCCACCTCAGAAGACAGCTTCCCCGTTTCGTGTCTTTTTCTTACGAAGAGCTTAAACGTGATACCCCGGGCACTCTGCGAAACGTGATTGAGGCGTTCGGCATAGAACCGGACGATCAATTGATTGCGGCTTCAGCCAACGAGGGCTCCGCCGGGAATATGAAGATGCTCGCCGAATCGCCCGCCTATTCCGAAACGGTTTTGGCTCCAACCGACCCAAATGAGCCGCGTTCCGCGAAGGTGCGTGAGACTCGGGCGTCGAGTTATGCGGGGTTGTTCAGTCCGGACGATCTCGATTATATAGCGAATGTGATCGATGAATTCTTCCTGGGGAAAGACGATCCGGAATTCGGGCCCAGCGCGCGGAGAATCGACTGATTTGATGGCGGAGTTTCTCGGGGCGATCACGCCTGCGTTCCGACGGTAATCGAAAGGGCGGCTTGACCGTTGGTTGGAGAAACATGATAAGGGGGCGAAATGCCGATAAACCACGGAGATCGTAAATTCCGGATCAAGCAGACCATCCGATCCGCCTTGCTGAAGTTAAAGGGTAAACAAACCCTTCATTTTCTTCACATTGGCAAAACCGGGGGAACCGCTGTGAAATCGGCTTTGGAACCTCACTTGGTCGCTGATCGGTTCTTTATTCGACTGCATCCGCATCGAAGAATACTGGCGGATATACCAGGAGGCGACGCCGTGATCTTTTTTCTCCGGAATCCGGTTACGCGCTTCGTGAGCGGCTTCTATAGTCGTCAGCGCCAGGGGCAGCCAAGAATCCATTCCCCATGGAGCGCCGATGAGAAGATCGCCTTCGAGCGCTTTAAAACGCCAAACGAGTTGGCCATTGCTTTGTCAGGCGAAGATCGCACACGCCGGGAACAAGCCGAAGCCGCAATGCGGTCCATCCAACATGTGAGGGATTCATACTGGAGTTGGTTCGGCACGCGCGATTACTTCCTCTCACGCCTCGGAGATATCTTTTTCATCGGTTTCCAGGAGTCGCTTTCCGACGACGTAAAAACATTAAGTCTAAAGCTCGAACTTCCCGATTGCATCGAGCTTCCCAATGACAATGTAAACTCGCACCGGAATCCCGACAGCGTCGATAGGAATCTTCAGGATACGGCGATGGAGAACATTAAGAGGTGGTATGCGATCGATTTTGATTTTCTCGAATTGTGCAAGCAGAAAGCAAAAGAGATCAATCGAATTGAACCTGGATTCTGAAACGAAGGTCGGAGAAGGTCGTCCCGATTCCCCAAAAAAGCTCAATATTGAGTCCCGTCGCGATGCCGGCCGCACAGGTTGCTGGCGCCGCAACCGGAACACATGTGTTGAATCATAACATCCCGATTCCGCCGGTCCGGTGATCCGGGCCGGCCGTTTTTATTTTGCCTGATTCCCGGTGTATCGTCGGGAATTGTGCGGACCACCGTCTTAAAACTCCTTTTCCGGATGATCGCGCACCAAAATCAAGCAGCCCCGCAAATGCGTAAAATCCGCGGATCTTCGAACGAGCCCTGCGTGATCGATTCCCGTTCGACGGCCCGAATTACCAGGGATGACAGGTTGCTTTTCGCCGTTGGACGGTCCATGCTGCGGGCATTCGCTGAATGCCGGGAAATATAAAACGATTTCAACAAAGATTGATATGATTATCCGAGCCTTTTTCCTTGTTATCGTCCAGACGATTTTCGTGGCGCCGCTTCTTTCCGCCGCGGTTTCGTCTGCGCCGCTCTTTCGGGACGGCGCCGTGTTGCAACACGGCAAGCCCATCCCCGTGTGGGGAATGGCGGTTCCGGGAGAGGAGATCACCGTGACGTTCGCCGGACAAACCGTCTCCACCGAAACCGATCCGCAGGGCCGCTGGTCGGTGACGCTGGCTGCCCTCGAGCCGAACGCCGAGCCGGCGGAAATGCTTATCGCCGGCAACGAGACCGTGCGGATTACGGACATTCTCGTCGGCGAAGTCTGGCTGGCCTCCGGTCAATCAAATATGGTGTGGACCGTGGCTCAGTCCCACGACGCGGACCTTGAGGTATTAATGGCCCAATGGCCCCTTATCCGGGAATTCAACGTTTCGCGCGCGGCCACTCCGGAACCCCTCGATCAGATCGACGGCCGCTGGGTTTCCGCACAGAGGGAAAGCGTCTCCAGTTTCAGCGCTGTCGCTTACGCCTTCGCCCGAGACCTCCACCAGGCGCTGCACATACCGGTGGGGATTATTAACAGCACCTGGGGCGGAACCGTGGCAGAAGCCTGGACCGATGCCGACACTCTCGATGAAGAAGCGTTCGCCGCCATCCGGCAGCGGGGGAAGGATCTGCTTGGTCGAACCCTTGCGGCCTACGAGGAAAACCTCGCTGAATGGCGGAGAGAACGTGAGGCGGCTGCAATCGCTGGTGACCCTTTCACTCGTGAACGGCCTTCGCCTCCCACTCCTCACCAACTGCGCAATGCGCCTTCATTTCTTTACAACGGGATGATTCATCCGCTCGTGCCTTATGGTATTCGGGGAGCAATCTGGTACCAGGGCGAAGGCAACGCCCGTCGTTACGAGGAGTATCGCGATCTGTTCCCCGCCCTGATTACCGGGTGGCGGAGGGTGTTCCGGCAGGGAGATTTTCCGTTTTATTGGGTTCAACTGGCGGAGTTCCGCGCCCAAGGCCCCCGGGATACCACATGGGCTTTTCTGCGCGAGGCCCAGAGCCGGGCGCTTCACCTTCCCGGCACCGGGCAGGCGGTTATCCTGGACGTGGGAGACGTGCACGATATTCATCCAGGAGACAAAAGCACCGTCGGACGGCGTCTCGCCCGGCTTGCATTGAACCGCACTTACGGCCATGGGATAGAGGACTCGGGGCCGGCGTTCGCCGGCGCCGATTTTGAAGGTGAAACCGTTCGTGTTCATTTTTCGAATACAGCCGGAGGCATCCGGACAACCGCGGTTACGGTACGGGGCTTCGAACTTGCGGGCGAGGATCGCCGTT
This sequence comes from Opitutales bacterium, assembly GCA_007130045.1. Classification (GTDB taxonomy): domain Bacteria; phylum Verrucomicrobiota; class Verrucomicrobiia; order Opitutales; family T3Sed10-336; genus PXDC01. The sequence goes on along the minus strand of SLTG01000064.1, from coordinate 6,170 downwards.
TCTTCCCTGCCACCGCCAGCATCTCCGGCGACTCGGTTGTCCTGATCTCCGATGACGTTCCCGCCCCGGTCGCTATTCGCTATGCCTGGCGCAACGCCCCGGAAGCAACACTTTCCAACGGCGCGGGGCTCCCCGCAGCCCCCTTTCGCACCGATGACTGGCGGCAGGACTGAATGCATTGAGGGGCGTTGTTCGTATCTTAAAGGAACCCAAGGGGTTGGAGAAGTCGTAACTATTCGCGGCGCTCGCCGAACCCGTCCGGTTCGGCCCGGCGATGGTATTTCCGAGAGGCGGATTCGGGTTGCGGGATTTCCGGCGGCCACTTTTCGGGGCTTCGAAACACTTCTTTCACCAATCGTTCGGCGTCGTCGATACGCGAGGCGAACTTTATCGAGTGGTTTCCCTGCGTTACTTTATAGATCGGCTGACCGAGAGGATTGAAATGGAAATCCACTGAAAAAGGTTGTTCGAGGCTGACGGAATCCAGGACGACGCCGTCACCTGACTCCTGTCGAACGCGGCTTCCTTCATGCACGATTTTCCGTCTGGCGAGACTGAGAATCTCGCTCGATGCCACGCGAAAGAAAATTTCGAAACCGGCTTTGATGGAGGTGAAGACAGCGGCCAGAACCACTCCAGCGTAGCCGTCGCCGCGCAAAACCATGAGAACACCGAATACCCAGAACGGGATACCGATAACGGCCCAGAGAAGGAGTCTCAGACAGGTGTATTTGACGTAGTCGCCGCGAATTCGCGGGGAATCGTGAAAAGTTGAATTCATCGTCATTGATAACGCTCAATCAAATATCGTCGTGCTATCTGGCAATACTTTGCAACCTGATCCGAGGCCCACGCGTCGTCCCTGCCGATCTCGTGCGCGAGAAGGCGCGCGGCATCGGGCGCGGCGTCGATGCTGGCCGCGGTGTCGAGCACAAGGGAACGCGTTCGGCGCGCGAGCACGTCTTCAACGGTTCGGGCCATCTCGTGGCGGGCGGCCCAAACGATTTCCGCCCCGATCGCCGGAAGGCGGGGATGAAGCCTGGCGGCAAGTTCCGGATCCCCCCGGGCAATCCCTTCGATCTCATCCGCGTCCGAGCCGTATTCCGCGAGGGTTGCCGTCCTGGCGCTTTCCTCTCTCCATCCGTGAAGGAAAAGCCTTTCGGTTTGACAGGGCCGGTGTTCGAAGCCCGCCGATGTTTGGGCTTGTTCGACCGCATCGGCGGCCATCTTTCTGTAGGTGGTCCATTTCCCGCCTGTTACGGTGACGAGACCCGATCCGGAAATCATGATCGTATGGTCGCGGGAAAGGGACGACGTCACTCTGCGGCCGGAGCCGGATGCGACAAGAGCGCGCAGCCCGCAGAATACACTGAGCGCGTCGCCGGGTTCCGGGTGGCGACAGAGGTATTTCTTTGCATGCTCGAAGAGAAACGAAAGCTCGGATTCGTTTGGGGCCGGTTCGATCGTAGTGTCTTCGACCGGGACGTCGGTCGTGCCGATGATGACGCGGTCGTGCCACGGCACGGCGAAAAGAACCCGTCCGTCCTCGGTTTTCGGAATCATCAGGGCGTCGTCGCCGGGATGAAAATGTTTGTCGAAGACGAGGTGCGAACCCTGGCTGAACACCAGCATCCGCGGAGTGAGCGGATCGTCCAACCGCCGAACTTCGTCGCAGAACACACCTGCAGCATTGATCACGCACCGGCCGCGGGCTTCCATCCGTGCTCCGGATTCTTCATCGAGTATTTGTACTCCCGATACGCGATCTCCCTCCTTGATGAATCCGACCGCCTTGGCGTAGTTGAGAACGGTCGCCCCGTGATCCGCGGCCGTCCGTGCAAGCGTGATCGCCAGCCGGGCATCGTCGAACTGCCCGTCGAAATACATAATGCCTCCCCGAAGATTCTTCGCATTAAGAGTGGGAAGGCGTTCCAGGGTTTCGTTGCGGGAAAGGATTCTCGACGGTCCGAGCCCGAATTTTCCCGCAAGGCTGTCGTAGATTCTCAGTCCCGCGCCATAAAAGGCCTTGTCGTGCCATCGGTACGCGGGGATGACAAATCCGAGTTTGTGCACGAGGTGGGGCGCATTTCGACGGAGGAGTCCGCGTTCGCGCAGGGCCGCGAGGACGAGAGAAAGGTTGCCCTGCCTGAGGTAGCGAAGACCGCCATGCACCAGTTTGGTGCTCCGGCTCGATGTGCCTTTTGCAAAGTCGTGCCGTTCGACCAGGAGAGTCCGATAACCCCGGGATGCCGCGTCCACCGCGCATCCAAGGCCGGTTGCCCCGCCGCCGATGATAATGAAATCCCATGGAGCGGTTTCGCTTCCCAGACGTTCAATTGCTTTGTTGCGATCCATTACGCGAGAGGGTTTGTTTCACCCCTTTTATATCGGTGAAACACGAGCCGGAGACCCGGTTTTCCGGTCGCCCGACCCGGCCTGTTGAGACGTGAGGAATGGGCCAAAGTCATTTATCCTCCCATCCCCGGGCGCGGTCCAGGGCCTTGTGCCATCCGGCGAGGCGTTCTTCCATTTCTTCGCTCGTTGTTTGGGGGATGAACGAGCTGTCGAGCCGCCATTGCCCGGCTATCTCGTCCTTGTCCTTCCAGAAACCCACTGCGAGGCCGGCCAGGTAGGCGGCCCCAAGCGCAGTGGTTTCGGTGATTCCGGGGCGGATGACCGGGGATTGAAGGAGGTCCGCCTGGAACTGCATGAGGAGATTATTGACGGAGGCGCCGCCGTCGACACGAAGTTCCATGAGGGAGATTCCGGAATCGGACTCCATCGCGCGAAGCACGTCGTACGACTGGAAGGCGATGCTTTCGAGAGCGGCGCGGGCGATGTGGGCGGCGCTCGTTCCGCGGGTGAGTCCTGCGATCGTTCCCCGTGCGTACTGGTCCCAGTGGGGAGCTCCGAGGCCCGCGAAGGCGGGAACAAAGTAAACACCGCCCGTATTCTCCACAGTTGCCGCCAGGATTTCGGCCTCGGACGAATTCCCAATGATGCCCAGGCCGTCCCGAAGCCATTGAACGACCGCTCCTGCGATAAACACACTGCCTTCGAGTGCGTACTCCGTTTTGTCGCCGATTTTCCAGGCGATGGTGGTCAGGAGGTTGTTCCGGGACACCACCGGCTTGGCCCCGGTGTTCATCAAAAGGAAACAGCCGGTGCCGTAAGTATTTTTCGCCATGCCGGACCGGGTGCAAGCCTGGCCGAAAAGCGCGGCCTGCTGATCGCCGGCGATTCCGGCTATCGGCGTTCCGGAGACGATTCCGCCTTCGCTCGCTTCGGCGTAAACCTCGCTGCAAGAACGCACTTGGGGCAGGATTTCGCGGGGAATTTCGAGAACTTTCAGCAGCTCGTCATCCCATTCGCCGGTGTGGATGTTGTACATGAGGGTTCGGGAGGCGTTGGTAACATCCGTGACGTGGACCTTGCCGCCGGTAAGTTTCCACAGCAGCCACGAATCGACGGTGCCAAAGGCGAGCTCGCCGTTGCCGGCTTTTTCACGCGCACCGTCCACGTTGTCGAGAAGCCATTTTACCTTGGTCCCGGAAAAGTACGCGTCGAGAAGAAGCCCGGTCTTGTTCTGAAACGTGCCGGCAAGCCCGTCGGCTTTGAGTTTTTCGCAGAGATCGGCGGTCCGCCGGTCCTGCCAGACAATGGCGTTGTGGATGGGTCGTCCGGTTTTCCTGTCCCAGATCACCGTGGTTTCGCGTTGATTCGTTATGCCGATGGCGGCGATATCTCTGGTGGACGGGTTGGCATTGCCGAGGGCTTCGACCGCCACGCTGCTTTGTGACGACCAGATTTCGTCGGGTTTATGCTCGACCCATCCGGATCGCGGAAAAATCTGGGTGAATTCCCGTTGCGCGATCTGGACGATCCTGCCGGCTTGATCGAACAGAATGGCGCGCGAACTTGTGGTTCCCTGGTCCAGAGCGAGAATGTATTTCATAAAAAGGATCGGGTTTGCGGGTGCGTTTTATCATGAAATACCGCTTCCGAAAAGCATGGAACCCCTTTCGGACACACCGCAGGCGGGTTGCAGTCGTGTGAATGACGATAAATTTCGCCTAAGTGCTTGACGAACGCTTCAACCTTTTTGAAGGCTGTATTTTGCTTATTGCCCGGTGGTGTAATGGTAGCACAGGTGGTTTTGGTCCATCTAGTCGAGGTTCGAATCCTTGCCGGGCAGCTTTTTTCGACGCAAAAAAGCCGGCGAGGCTTGGAGCGAACGGAGTCATCAACGTCCGGCCCGCATCCCGGTTCCTTGCGAAGCGGCGGTTGGCGTCAAACGGGAGCCGTTGATTCCGTGGTGGACATCAGTGAACCGGTTGTTTGATTGGAGGGATGTCTTACGAAATCTCAGGAACGGTGAAGGTCATCTTTGATACGCAGACATTTTCAAGCGGCTTCTCGAAGCGCGAGTTTGTCATCACGACCGAGGACAAATTTCCGCAGGATATCAAACTGGAGTGTTTGAAGGAAAAGGCGTCGATTCTTGACGGGATCGAGACGGGGCGGCAGGTGAAGGTCTGGTTCGACATTAACGGGCGGGAGTACAACGGACGGTACTTCGTCAATCTGAACGCCTGGCGCCTGGAGGCGGGCGACGGGTCGAAGCCGGCGGACACGCCGCCCGCCGGAGACACGGTTCCCGAGGACACCACCGACTACAGCGAAAAGGACGACGAGATCCCGTTCTGATTTACCGGCCGGAATAGAGTTGGGGCGTGAGCATCCAGTTCGCGATCCAGCGTGAAAACTGGCCGTCCGCGGGATTGACGATGATGCGGTGTTCGAGGCGGAGAATGCCGCCCTTCTTGAAATCGAAAGCATCGGCGTTTTCGTCGTCGCAGATCAGCAGCGAGGCGAGACGCCCCAGGTGCGGTTCGTGTCCGACGAGCAGCCGGTCGTGTTTTTCGGTGTACAATTCCCGTGCGATTTCCGCGACGTCGTCCATGGGCGCCATGCCTTCGATTTCGCGAACGCGATGCTCGCCGCCGATTGTCTCGGCGAGGATCTCCGCGGTCTGGCGTGCGCGGAGGAGGGGGCTGTGGTCGAAGGCTTCTGGAAGTGGGATTTTCTGTTTTCGGAGGAACTCACCCAACTTCGCCACCGTCTTTTCGCCCTTGGCGCTGAGCGGGCGAACAGCGTCGTCACCTCCGCTCTCCGAGTGAGCGTGCCTGAGGAGGAATAGGTTCACGAGCCGTTCGGGATGGGGATTTCGCGGCGTTGCCGGCCTTCGAAATAGTGCAGGCGGGTGAAGCCCTTTTTCGCAAGCATCGGGAGGATCTCGTCGAACTTTTGTCCGACCGACTCAGGCAGATGGGCGTCCGAACCGATCGTGAGCCGGGCGCCCATTTCCGCGGCCCAGTCGAGGATGAGCGGGTCCGGGTGGACCTGGTAAACGCCTTTGATCAATCCGCTCGTGTTGACCTCCAGGCAGAGATCGGTCTCGACCACGGCCCGGATGAATTCGCGAACGGCGTCCTCGTACTCTCCGGGTTCGAACTCGTCAACGGTTCCGTAGATGCGGATGACGTCGGGATGGGCGATGCTGTTGTAGCGGCCGGACCGGACGCCGTTGGTCAGGTGACGAAAGTAGGTCTCGATGATCTTTCGCGGTTCGGTCACACCGTTATCCCTGAGCCAGCCGCGGTAGGCCGGGAGCGGATGGTGGAGGGAGCCCAGGACGAAGTCAAAGGGATGGCGGGCGAGCACGGCGTCCATCCGGTCCATCAGCGAGTTCTCCGGGGAAATCTCCGCCTCGATTCCCGTGAGAACGCGGATGCCGAGCTCGCGGCCCTGCTCGGCGGCGTCGGCGATCATGTCGATGTACCGGGGCAGGTCGTCTTCGTACATCCGGATTCCCGGCCCGCCGAGCCGCTCGTCGTCGATGGGCACGTGGCAGGTGAAGGTGATCAGATCGATTCCATTTTGCGCGGCGGTGCGCACGTACTCGATCGGTTCGCCGGTGGCGTGGCCGCACAGCGGTGTGTGCATGTGACAGTCTATTTTCTTTGGTGTCATTGTGGAAAAAGCCAATATTAACCCAAGTTCGACACCTCTTGCGAGAATCAACGACTTGCGGATTTCGGTGAAGAAGAAAACCCGGTCAAAATCGCTCTGAATCGGGTGCCAACCCGCATATTGTCGTTGCGCAAGGG
>SLTG01000043.1 GCA_007130045.1 Opitutales bacterium | reverse complement strand
TTCCCATTCGTACTCGAAGAGATTCGCCAGGAACCGGTTGCTCCACTTTGTCGGCGTTTCCGTCCAGGCGCCCTCCAGCCCGCTGGTGATCGTGTGAGGCCCCTTCCCGGTGCCGTAGCTGTTCTCCCATCCGAGGCCCTGCTGCTCGATGGGCGCCGCTTCGGGCTCCGGACCGAGGTGATCTTCCGGGGCGGCGCCGTGGGTTTTCCCAAAGGTGTGCCCTCCGGCGATGAGCGCGACCGTTTCCTCGTCATTCATCGCCATACGCGCGAACGACTGCCGAATGAAGCGGGCCGCCTTTCCCGGATCCGGATCCCCGTCCGGTCCTTCCGGGTTGACGTAGATCAGGCCCATGTGGTCCGCGGCGAGCGGCCCCTTGAGCTCCCCCTCTTCGCCGTGACGCTGGTTGTCGAGCCATTGGCCCTCGGGCCCCCAATCGATGTCTTCCTCGGGATGCCAGATGTCTTCGCGTCCCCCGGCGAAACCGAAGGTCTTGAAACCCATCGACTCCAGGGCGACGTTACCGGCCAGGATCAACAGGTCGGCCCACGAGAGTCCGCGCCCGTACTTCTGCTTGACCGGCCAGAGCAACAGGCGCGCCTTGTCGAGGCTCACGTTGTCGGGCCAACTGTTGACCGGGGAAAACCGCTGATTCCCGGTTCCGCCGCCTCCGCGGCCGTCCTGGACACGGTACGTGCCCGCGCTGTGCCAGGACATCCGGATAAAGAGCGGCCCGTAATGCCCATAGTCCGCCGGCCACCAGTCCCGGGAGTCGGTCATGAGTTCGTGGAGATCCTTTTTGACCGCCGCCAGATCCAGTTTCTCGAACTCCTCCGCGTAGTTGAACTCCTCGTCCATCGGGTTCGACAGCGAAGAATGCTGCCGGAGAATATTCAGTTTCAACTGATTCGGCCACCAGTACTGAGTTTTAGGGCCGCCCGAAGCCCCGCCGCTAAAAGGGCACTTGCTTTCACCGCTCATAACAAAACTTTCGTCGCAATTTGAATTTTTAAGTGAGAAAACCACGTAAGTACCCTCACCGCCGGCGAAGGTCAAGCGGGGATCCCCTCCGCCCTTCTTGGAGCCTTAGCGCAATTCCATCCTGAACGCAAAATGGCTCAGGATAATTGAAACTTTTTCCCGCCCTAATTTTGCCCGCCATTCACGCCCGGAAGCATTCTTTCCGGTGGGCTACACTGGGACACGCCACGGGATAACGGGATTCGTCGTCAAGGGCGGTCCCGGATAATGAGAGCGCGGATCTCGGTCATGTCCCCCATGGTGTAGCGGACGCCTTCGCGGCCGATGCCGCTTTCCTTGACCCCGCCGTAGGGCATGTTGTCCACGCGCCAGGAAGGCATCTCGTTTATAAGCACACCGCCGACATCGAGTTCATCCCAGGCACGGATGGCGTGTTCGAGGGAGGGGGTGAACACGCCCGCGTGGATCCCGTACTTGGTGTCGTTTACCTGCCGCAGAGCCTCGTTGAATTCGGAGAAGGTGTCGATCACCGCCACCGGCCCGAAAGCTTCTTCGCACGAGAGCGGTTGGTCGCGGGGCACGTTCTTCAGGAGCGTCGCTTCCACGATGGTGCCGTTGCGGTCGCCGCCGCACAGGATCGAAGCCCCCGCATCGGCCGCCTGCTGTATCCATTTTTCCAGGCGGGCCGCCTCCTTTTCGGAGATCATCGGGCCGATGAAAACGTCCTCGTCCGACGGATCCCCCGATTTCAGTTCCCGGGTGGCGTTCACCAGTTTTTCCTCGAACTCTTCGGCGATCGATTCGTGAACGAGGATACGCTGGACCGATATGCAGCTTTGTCCGGATTGGTAGAAGGCGCCGAAAACGATGCGTTTCACGGCGTCGTCGACGTCCGCTCCCCGGTCCACCACACAGGCCGCGTTGCCTCCGAGCTCCAACACCACCTTTTTCTTCCCCGCCTTCGCCTTCAGCGCCCAGCCGACTTCCGGGGAGCCGGTGAAGCTAAGCAATTTGAGGCGTTCATCGGTCGTGAACAGCTCCGCGCCGTCGCGGCGGCACGGAAGAATGGAAAACGCCCCTTTCGGCAGGTCGGTTTCCGCGAGGATCTCTCCGATCAGCAGCGCCCCGACCGGAGTGAGGCTGGCGGGTTTCAGGACGAAAGGACAACCGGCCGCGAGGGCGGGGGCGATTTTGTGGGCGGCCAGGTTGAGGGGAAAATTGAAGGGCGAAATGAACGAACACGGCCCGATCGGCACGCGTTTGGTCCAACCGCGGTACCCGCAGGTGCGGCTGCTGATCTGCGGCTCCAGCATTTCCCCGGAAGGCCGCACCGACTCGTCCGCCGCGATCTGAAAGGTGTCGATCAAACGCGTCACTTCACCCCGGCTGTCCTTGATTGGTTTGCCCGCCTCGATCCGGAGCGCCTGTGCCAACTCCTCGGCGCGCTCTTTGAATCGCGCCACGCAGTGATCGAGCACGGTGCGCCGGTCGAACGGCGCCATGCGGGCCATGGCGGGCGCCGCCTCCACGGCGGCGCCGATGGCGTGATCGATCGTCGCTGGATCGGCCAGGGGCACGCGGGTGGCGACTTCACCCGAATACTTGTCGAAGACCTCAAGGTCCGTATTGGGCGACTCGGGTCGGTTGGCGAGATAGAATGGGTAAGTGGGTTTCATTGATGCTGTCATGTGCGGTTTTCTGAAAATTCGGCTCTTTGGGCAACAGACATGGTTTTTGTACCAGAAAAATCTCCTGAATGCGAATTCGCGTGGTCGATATTCTTGATCTGCTTTCCAACGTTCTGACAATGCCGAGCGGGACCCCGATACGCTTAAAGCTATCGGGACAGGCTTTGGCGCGCCAGGAGTCTGTCGGGCTTCGCCGACAGACTCCTAGGTATTCAGCAAACTCCATCCCTTGACGAACCGAGGAATACCCATACGTCTAGGTGTATGGGCTCCAAGAATATTTCCATATCCGAAAGTGCTTATCTTCGCCTTCGGCGGGCAAGGCGGCATCCGCAGGTGACTCTTGAAGGCTGCCCGGAGGATGTCTGGATCTTCCAAATAGCGGAGGACCTCACGGTCGGCAACGGCGCGATCGTGCATCTAAGCGGAGGCGTCAAGGCCGCCAATATCTTTTGGCAGGTTGTCGGGCAAATCACACTCGGCGCGACCGCGCACTTTGAGGGTGTACTCCTCTCACAGACGGCGATCCATCTGAATACCGGTGCCTCCATCAACGGCAGGCTCCTGGCACAGAGCGCTGTGACCCTGAACGGCAGCACCGTTGCGCCCCTCGGCCGGCCCCGATCATGGAAGACCGTCTCCTCGAAATAGACTCGATTGCTCGCGACGCCACGGGCGAAGTCACCCTTCACTTCTCCGCCACGCCGGGTCAGTTGGTCACCTTGCAGGATTCAACGGACCTCCTTTCGTGGACCACGATCTCCAGCCCTGTCGCGGTTGGAAGTCCTTACGTAATCACACAACAGACTTCCCTGGAGGATGAAAAGCGCTTCCATCGCGCTTTCTACCACTGCGAATAGTCTCCGTGCTTGTCCACCACGCATTGAAGGTCCCGCGAGGCAATTCGGCGGGAGGGATGCATGAGCTGCTTGGGACCTTCACAAGGTGCTTCAGCCGTTATCGGAAGAAGCGCTGGGATTTGTTCCGGGGCCGCTATCGGGCGATTGCCGCTTGAGGATTTCGACGGTTTGCCGGGTCAGTTGCCGGTTGGGGATGACGCTTTCGCGGTCCCCGCAATCGAGCCGGAGGCAGTGGAGATCGATGCGTATGACGGTTCCTTCCACGCCTTCGATTCTCAGACGGTCGCCGGGTTTGTAAAGTGACGTGAGAAAACCCCGGGAGAACAGAGATTCCGCCAGATCCCGGGCGCACAGCGCGAAGATTAGAAACGTCCCCACCGCAGCGGCCAGGATCACTCCCAGAGCTCCCAGGAGCAGGGTCGGCGAAAACCACCCCAGGGTTTCCGTCGCCAGGACGACGGCCAGGAGCAGTACGGCGAGGCGGGCGGCGAGGCCGAAGAGTTGGTGCGCGGGCAAACCGGCCAGGCGTGCGGAGCGCGAAACGAAGAAATCCGCCCATTTTCCGAGCACCGCTCCGAGAGCGATCAGTACCAGAGCGGCCAACAGGTGCGGCAGGTAACTCGCGACCACGCGCAGCAATTCACTTCCGGTGGTGAAACCGAGCAGATCGAACGCCGCCAGCAAGGCGGTGTAGAGAATCGCCACATACAGAACCCAACCGGCGGCGCGGGAGGGGCGCGTCGTGATGTCGTGCCGGTTGAGGTAGCCCTGAAAGCCGGTGCGCTCCGCGATGAGATCCAGGCCGGCGGCGCGGAAGAGTTTGCTCGCGAACCCGCGCACTGCCGTCGCCAGCAGCCAGGCGACGAGGAGCGTGATCAGGGCGATCAGGAAATTCGCCCCGTGGGCTTCGATCAGCCGTTGCGTTCCGTCGAGGAGACCGCCGAGGGCTTCGAGCAGATTGTCGAGAACCTGGCCGCCGGCTCCGGGGGTTTCTGGAGACGGGCCCGGCTCCGGCATCAAGGAAGCGGAGTTATCGGCGATGGGTTGGGTTTCAGGATTTTCGTTCATAGCCTGATACATTTTGAGATTCGGATGAAGAGGGTTCGGTCGGTTGAGATTCCCAGGGGCGCTGAAAGCGTTCCAGCACGCGGTCCAGCCTGCGGGCGAGAAAAGCTTCGGAACGCGCGGCCCAGTCGTCGGTCCGGGCGTTGAAATTCTGCAGGAGGCGGCTGGTTTTTCCCGCACGGACTGTCAGGAAGTCGGTGGCGCTGGCCAGACCCGTTTGGGGGTCGAGGTCGTTTTTCAACTGCAGGACCACCGCCCGGGAGCTCTGGGCGCCGGTTTCGCGCACGCCTGCCAGCACGGCCAGTATGAGAATCTGAAGCGTCCCGGAAAGAAGGAATAACAGTTGCAGATTGTCGAGGGTCCAGTCGCCCACTTCGATTCGAACCGGCTGCAACAACTCCAAAAGAATTCCGCCGACAATCGGCGCGATCCCGACGGCGAGTCCGATGGAGGTGTTGAAGGCCGCTATGTAGAACGAACGGCCGGTTTCCGGCGACAGCTTGATCAGAATATTGACGTGTGCCAGAACGATCGCGCAGAAGATGCCTCCTGAAAGAACATGGGCGAGAATGAGGGCCTGCAGGTAGGCGGGTCCCTGGGAGACCACCCAAATCAGTGGAATGCCGGCGTGAGCCAGGCCCGCGACCATCAGAATGGGTTTGTTTCCCAATTGGTCCGCGATCGGTCCCCAGATGCGCAGCATGAACAGCGAGGCCAGGGTGGCGAAGGTGATCAGCCAGGTGATGGTGCCGAAGTCGACTTCCAGTGTATCGAGCATGTAAACCGCGTAGAATGGCCCCGCCATCTGAGTGACGAACATGAAGAGGCCGACGTAAACGATCAGACGCCGGAAGTTGGATTCCCGGAAAGGCGCCGCCAACGCCGCCCAACTGAATGCCTGTCGATTGGCTGAATGGGCCGGTCCGGCCTTCGGATCCGGAACGCGCATAATGAAATAACTGGCGATCAGCCCGAGCACCAGGCCGGTTGCAAACAGGATCACGTACGCGTGGGGATCATCCTTGCCGTGGACGTTTTCGCGATAATTGAGAAAGGCGCCGCCCAACAGAATCACGACCATGCCGGCGGCGGCGCAGATCATGTTTCGCTTGCCGAAGAAGGCGCCGCGGGTTTCGGCGGGAATGACGTCGCTCATCCAACTGAGCCAGGCCACCCCGGAAAGCGAACCCACGAAACAGGAAAGCCCGACGAAAACCACCAGGAGCCAGATCCTGGCATCGCCCAAATCTCCGAAGAGCGGCAGGGGAAGCAACAGGATGGGAATCCAGAACAATCGGGCGACGGTAACGCAGAAAATGCAGAATATCCGGCGGTGACCGAAACGTTCGATCAGGATGGAGCCGAAAATCTGAACCATGTTGGCCGATACCGGAAGCGCGGCCAGGATGCCGACTTGAATCGGAGTGGCGTCAAGAACGTTCAGCGCGAATCCGATCAGGAAAATGCCTCCGCAGAGGGAGCCCATCATGGTCGCGAAGGCCCCGTCCAAAATGGACATCCGCAGGGCGTTCGCCGTGGTTTTGTCGTCGTTCAACATCATGAAACGTTCATTCGATTCGGAAACCCCAAGCAGATTCCGTTCCGGCTTCGTTTTCCGATTTTACGAAATCCGCCGGATCCGTCGAGTGTTTCGTCAGGCGTCATTGTTTCGGCGGTCCGCAGCGGGGCGCCGGACAGGAGAGGAATCAAAACCAGCCCCATGAGGAGCCAAACCAGCAGAGTCCAGGCGGCGCCACAGGTGCAGAAATCGGCGTGCCGCGGACCGGTAGGTTTCGTCAATGAGCCGGGTGAACAGCATGCCTATCAGCCTGCGGGACTTCTCCCCTCCCGCGACTGCGGGATCAGCAGATCCCTGTGTCAACATGCTGGAAGCGTGTTCTACTTTGGCCTAAACCGAGCGCCATTCGGATTAAGCCGGTTCATCCGGCGGCTTTCTCCAGAGCGGCGATGTCGATTTTGACCATGGTCATCATGGCTTCCATGGCGCGACGGGCGCGTGCTGAATCCGGATCTTTGATGAGTTCCATGAGGCGCTCGGGCACGATTTGCCAGTTGAGCCCCCAACGGTCCTTAATCCAGCCGCATTGGACCTCCTCTCCGCCGTTTGAGAGGATCGCCGCCCACATCCGATCGGTCTCGGCCTGGTCGCGGGTGTGGATTTGGAAGGAGACGGCGTGGTTGTATTCGACGCCTTCGTCACCATTCAGAGCGACGAATGGGCTGCCGTTGAGGGTGAACTCGACAGTCAGCACGCAGCCGGCGGGACCACTTGGCGTGTTGGCCGGAGAGTGGAAGACGGATTCGATGCGCGAGTCGGGCAGCAGGGAGACGTAGAAGTTCGCGGCTTCTTCGGCGTCGCCGGCGAACCAGAGGCAGGGAGTTATGGGTTTCATAGGTGTTTGGGTTTTGTGCGCTTGGTTATTAAGGCTTTCAGAATAATTCCGACAGTCTGAATTTTGGTTTTATTAATATAACGAACGGCCAGACTCGTTTCGGACATGTTCGCCGGATTTAGTTTCACCGAACGTGAGGATTCCCTGACACTCTGGATCGACGAAAGCCTCGAAGACCTGTCCAACAGGCCTGCGGATGAGCATCTTGGCTCGAACTCGAAGCGGCCGCTTACCCCGACAGGAAATACGGATTCTGGAGCGAGGCGAGATCCATACCGATCTCCGAGGATGGCGGTTCCGTGTTCGAGGCCATTCCGCCGGGCCGGTTCAGCTCGAAGTCCAGCGGGAAGCACGCCGGGTTCGCCGCAGCGGGCTTTCATGCGATCAGGGCAAAGGAAACTGAAGTTCAACGAATCCCTGCCTGCGGAAAAGAAAAGGAGAACGGAGCACCAGGGTGTCACCGGTGCGTGTGGATCGAATAGCTTCACCGGTGGTCTGGCTTTCGGCAACCGGAGGCGACTGGTCGGGGTCCTCGAGGTGGCGCAATCCCAGGATCAGCAACTCGACGGTGACCCGGCCCCCAGTTCTAACGTAGCAGTCGCCAGACGTGGTTGTTTCGGTTCCAGCCACCGCTCACGCCCCGTGCGTTATCGACGAAGATATTGTTATCCATGATGTTGTCGCGGGCGCTGTCGTGGTATGCGGTACGGGCACATTGTGGTGTACCCTGATGCCGTTGTGGTGCATCGTCATGCAGGCACGCAGGGTCGCTTGTCCTTATCCAATGGTCAGTATTACCAGCAAGGAGGCCAAAAGCAGGCAGGGTATGGACCAGAGGTGGAATTGGAGCAAAAGGCCGGGTTGCCGCGCCAGGCGCAGCGCGATCAGGTTGGCCAGGGATCCGATGACGAGACCAAACCCGCCTATATTGACACCCCATGCCAATCGTTGCCAATCGGCGGAGAAGGGTTCGAGGAAAATAGCTGCCGGCACGTTGGAGATGATCTGTGAGAGAAAAATGCCAGCGGTCAATTCCCGGCCGGGCCGGCTTAGCAGCCATTCGGCAAGCAGATGCACTTGCGAAAGCTGTGTGAGCATGCCGAGGTGGGTGAACATCAATACAAACAGCAGAAGCAGCGCCCAATCGATTTCCAGCAGGCGGCGGTTTTGCCAAATCGCGTAAATGACGATTAAGAATGCCGTTGCGATCCAGCCTTGTCCCTGATCAAGCGCGTAAAGGAAGATTGGATACAACGCCAGTGTAGGCCAGAATAATCGTCGATCCACTCGTTCCGAACGTTCCGGCAGTGCTTCGAGCGCCAATGGGTACGAGTGAAAAGCAAGCGTGATACCCCCACCGAGCACAATGATGAAGGGAAGGGCCATTGGCAGCATGGCGAAGGTATAAGTCAAAAAACCAACCTCACTGGTTTGCCAGAGGAAAATGTTCTGCGGGTTACCGATAGGGCTCAAAGCGGATCCGGCGTTAACGGAAAGGGCTTGAAAGATGACCAGGCGGGCAATGGGCAAGCGGGCAATCCGTGCAAGTGCGAGGGTGAGGGGGATTACCAGGAACAAAGCGACATCGTTTGTGATGACGGCCGCGAGCGCGGCGGCGAGCAAGCACAGGGCAAGTGCAAGCAGTCGCTCGCTGTGGATACTGCGCAACAGGTGACGGGCAACGAAGTTGACCATACCGCTCCATTGGATGGCGGTACTGAGAATCATCAGTCCTGTGAGTGCGGCGATTGTGTGCCAATGAACGAGGGAGGGCAAACTGCGAATGGGGGTATCCGTCAGAAGCCAAAGTAACGGAAAAGATAAAAGTAAAAACGAAAGCAGCCGCTCCCGTCGCATCCAATCCCAAATCGTCATTGCCCAACCCCGCATTGGCATTGCGCCGAAATTGGTTGCGACGCAGTGTCTTAGCAAGCGAATTGCTCAGAAAAGGTTTTGCTGGGCCTCATTCGGGCGGTGAGCTGCAATGTAGCCCGAGTCCTCCGCCAGATCTTTGCCGCACGATGTCATTCGCGCGAGGGAGTCGCAGCGATTGTTCTCCACATCCGACGCGTGGCCCTTCGTCCATTCGAAGGTTATCTCATGTTGTTTCAGCAGTTCGAAGATCGTTTCCCAAAGGTCGCGGTTACTCACCGCTTTGGGTTGAAGCCGCTCCATTCGATGCCGGCGAGTTCGGCGACGGAGGCTTTCCAGCTGGCGAGGTCGGATTTCCGGAACTGATTGAGGTGATCGTGGCCGCAGGCGCGGGCCATGACTTTCATAAGTTCGACGCTGGCGTCGAGGAAATTGGCCAGGCGGCGGGAGGCGTGGTCGACTTTGAGCCGTTTGCGCAGCTCGGGCTTTTGAGTGGCGACTCCGGCCGGACAAAGGTTGGTGTTGCAGATGCGGGCGCCGATACAGCCGATGGCCTGCATCGCCGAGTTGGCGAGGGCGATTCCGTCGGCGCCGAGGGCCAGGGCCTTGATGAAATCCGGGTGGGTGCGCAGACCGCCGGTCACGATGAGGGTGACGCGGCCCGATTTGCCGGATTCGTCCAGGCAGTGCCGGGCTCGGGCGAGGGCTGGGATGGCGGGAACGGAAATGTGGTCGCGGAAAAGCAGGGGCGCCGCTCCGGTTCCGCCGCCGCGTCCGTCGAGGATGATGTAATCCGCCCCGGCGGCCAGGGCGAAGGCGATGTCGTCCTCGACGTGTTGTGCGCTCAGTTTGAAGCCGATCGGGATCCCCCCGCTCTCGGTCCGGACCCGGTCGGCGAAGCGCCGGAATTCCTCGACCGTGGTCAGATCCTCGAAGGTGGGCGGCGAAACAGCGGGCTCGCCTTCCGGGATACCGCGAACTTTCGAAATCCGGCCGATGTTCTTGTTGCCCGGCAAATGCCCGCCGGTTCCGGTTTTGGCTCCCTGACCGCCTTTGAAATGGAAGGCCTGAACCTTCGAGAGGAGTTCGTCGCGGTATCCGAATTTGGCCGACGCCAGTTCGTAAAGATAACGGCTGTTGGCTTCCTGTTCGTCCGGTAGCATACCTCCTTCGCCCGAGCAGATTCCCGTGCCCGCCAAATCGGCACCATTGGCCATGGAGACTTTGGCCTCTTCCGAAAGCGCCCCAAAGCTCATATCCGATACGAGCAGCGGAATTTTCAGGACCAGGGGATTCTTCGCCTCGGGGCCGATCACCAACTCGGAACCGACATCGACGTCCTCCATCAGCGGTTTCCGAGCGAGTTGGGCCACCATGATTTGAATATCATCCCAGCTCGGCAATTCCGAGCGGGGAACGCCCATCGCCGCCATCGGGCCGTGGTGACCGAGTTTTTTCAAGCCTTCCTTGGCCAACTGATGAATAAAGGCCACGGCAGGCTCTTCCGGCGTCGGTTCCGGAGTGGGCATCCCGTTTCCGTCGTCAGTTTTCTCAGCGGCGAAAGGTTTGCCCACCTGATCCTCGGAAACCCTGGCGTGGGTCCCGTCGCAATAGGGAGCGTTGGCGGTCTGCTTGCACCGGCACAGGGCCTCCTCGCCGGCCTCGTCAGCGGTGAACGCTTTCGGAGTAAAGGTGGTTCCCTTGTGCGATCCGTCGCAGAACGGCTGATTTTTGGATTTTCCGCAAGTGCAGAAATAATACTCCTTCCCCTTATCAAGTTCGACCGAAACAGGACTTTTGGCTGCGACGATAGGTTTATTCATGGGTGGTGCGGATACATTAAGGTGTAGCTGGCGGACTGTGGCTATTAAAGTTCCCTATCGGTCTATCCGCAACTGCGAATTCGGTCAGGGAACCTCATTCCGGAAGTAGCTTTTCGGACTCGCAGAAAAGCATTGCCTCTTCCTTTATTCAGGTGCAGGACTTTTTGAAATCCAAGTCCATTGCTTGGATCGGCTATGCCATAGCGATTCATTGGATTTATGGTACTCCGTGAAACCGAAGAATGGATGAAATCCTCGCTGCCGATGAGCCTTTTCCGCGCTGCAAAGAAAGCACCATCGATCAACCCGGAACGGTTCGATGATCGCATCGCGCTTAAGACGAGAAGGGAGCCACTGAAAAAAGGTGTCGCGAATTTTCGGACGCATGAACTGATCGCCCGGGGAAATAGATTGGAGTTTCGCCGATCGATACAATTCAGGATTTTAAGCTTTGGGCTGATCGGCGTCGGTGTTTTATGTTTCCTTCTTATTTTTTCGGGGTGAGGTGGACTGGGTTTTCCTCTCATGTGTTCGCGTCCCTGCGTCTCCGCACAAGTTTATCTTATTCGTGACCGCTGTGCCTTTGTGGTTAATTGGTGTGGCAGGAAGTCTTCGGTGACGATGGGTCTGGTAGGGCGGTCCGTCCGCGGTCGAAAAAATAAATTTCTTCCGCAATCCACAAATGGTTTGCATGAAAGGCGTCCGGGCGTTCTAATCCACTCTCGATTTCGCCCTTATATTTCAACTGAACCAGGTACTCCCATGGAAAATCAGCCCCCTGTTATCACCGAAGACGCAACACGCCCGTTTGATGGCGAGCCCACACCGATCGCGTTCGGTTTTGCCGGACGCGGTCTTGATTTCTTCCACATCTGGATTGTTAACCTCTTGCTCACGGCCATAACTCTCGGCCTTTACCTGCCGTGGGCGCGGGTGCGGGTGAAGCGATTCTTCTACGAGCACACCCGCCTGGGCGAGGAACCCTTCGCGTACTTGGCCGACCCCCGCAGGATATTCAAAGCGTATCTGCTGGTCATAGCGGCATACCTCGTCCTATTGGCTCTCGAACTGGTCGATCCCGTACTGAGCACGCTCGGTTGGGTCGCTGTGGTCCTGATCATACCGTGGCTCATCGTAAAAATGCTTCGCTTCGCCGCGCGAAACTCCGCCTACCGGGGGATCCGTTTTCGTTTCAATGGGTCGACCGGGGAAAGTTATTTCCTCTTTCTTCTCGCGCCCTTGCTGACCGTTCTCAGCCTGGGAATAGCTGCGCCCTATTTCCATTGGCGTCGCCACCGGTTTTATGCGACGGGTCATTTTCTGGGATCGGATGGATTTCAGTTCGATGCGACGATCCCTTCGTACTACCGGGTCTTTCTGGGGACAGTGCTGATCGCGGCCGCCGGGGGCGCCATTTTGTTCGCGGCCATGTTCTCTTTCACAGCCGGGATCAGCGCCGTGCTTTCGTGGCCCGGAGTCATTGCCGCTTCGGCTGTCATTTTTTACGCCCTGACCTATTTTCGCACCCGCCTCTACAACTTGCGCTGGTCGGGAACTTCGTACCGCGGGTACTCGTTTCAGGCGGCCTTGTCGGTCAAGGATCTGTTCCTCCTCAGCATCAAGAACAGCGTCCTTACTCTTCTCACGCTGGGACTCTATTATCCTGTTGCCCAAGTCCGATTCGCGGCGCTGTATCTTGACGCGCTCGAATTTGAATCCGCCGAAGTCGTCGAGAACATTCGCGGCCTGGCCGGCGAGGAGGAAGGTGCGTTGGGGGAGGCCTCCGACGCGTTGCTCGACTTTGACATCGCCTGAGCGCCGGCTGATAATTCTGCATGGACCGCCGTTTTCAAGTGCAGTATTACGACGGCTTGGAGCCCCGGGGGCGCCCGGTCGAATGCGTCGTCGACTCACCGGATCATTTTTCCTTGATTGCCCGGAACGACGGTCAATTTGTCCTGGAGGGCACTTTAAGCAGTCTTCGGTTCCTGGCGCCATCGGTGCCATCAGCCGAGCGTATTATCCTTCCGGATGGCGGCTACCTGGAAGCCGATCCGGAAATCGCGGCCGCGCTGGCGGAAATCGCTCCGCATCGCCCGGGCCGATTGTCGCGGATGCTTTTAAGGCTGGAGAGACACCGGGGATTCGTCTTGACTTCCTCGGCCGCGTTTCTGGCCTTTCTGGTCCTGTTTTTCACCGTATTGCTTCCGGCCGGATCGGAGTGGCTGGCGCATCGGGTACCTATCGCGATCACCGAAAAAATAGGAGCCAAGACCCTTCCCCTGCTGCAGGACCGCTTTCTGTTCCACGGCTCCCGCCTGGACGAGGAAACCAGGGCCGAACTCCGGGATGCCTTCCAGGAGATGGTGGACAGCATGGACTCGGAACACAGTTACCGGCTTCATTTCTTCAATTCTCCCATGCTCGGCGCCAATGCCTTTGCTCTTCCCTCCGGTGATATCGTGCTGCTGGACGACTTGGTGGATCTCGCCGAAGCGCCTGACGAAATCCTCGCGGTTCTGGCGCACGAGATCGGTCATGTCGAACACCGGCACGGTCTCCAAATGGTAATCAACAATTCCGTCCTGGTGTTCATGTTCACACTGGTTACCGGCGATTTCGGCTCCCTCACGGGTGCGGCGGCTTCTTTGCCCGCCATCTTGGTGGAGTCCGGATATTCCAGACGATTCGAATTCGAGGCCGACGCCTTCGCCCGGGAGTTGATGATTGAGCGGGGAATCGAACTCGAACATTTCGCCCAAATACTCCAACGCCTAACCGGGTACGATTCGGGCTCCACGGTTCTAGATCACATCAGCACCCATCCTCCCACAGCAGAACGCGTCAAACGCGTCCTGGAGGACTGATGGCAGGCTGAGAAACGTCAGGCATTGCTCTTGATACGAGCGAGGCGCAGCCTCAGACCAGGAATGATTACACCGCAGAGATTGGAAGATCGCAGAGCAGAAAAGCAAAATCCGGATGCCTTTTTTGCGACCTTCCATCCTCTGCGGTGCCCAAGACTTGACTCAATCACAACAACTTTTCGTTTTTTAGGACTCCAGGCGTGCCGTCAGGGTCTGATGATGTCTCATGGGTGATCAGGACGAATACGATGCGCTCGCGTGTATTTACGACCAGCGACGGCGGCATTACGGTTACCTCATTCAAATCCCACGACCCGGTAAAACCGCTTGGGATCGTCAGAGATGGGGAACTTGAATTCGAGAAGCCCGTCCGATTCCTGTGCAAGCGTTGCCTCCTCCAACTCGGTCCAGGGGTCGTCCGGATCCCCGAGGGATTCACGGGTTTCAATCCGGTGGTTCGCGGGTGGGAACGGAGACGTCAAGTTGATCCGGAAGATTCCGTCGGCGCTTTCAACACCCGTGATGCGGAGTTGAAGAGCGTCGGGAAGCGAGGCAAGTCGATAAACCCTGCCGCTGTCACCGGTCGGTCCGACCGTATCCGAACCGAGAACATACACGTTCCCCGAGGCGTCCCGACCGAAGCCCGTTATCCTCATCCCCAGCTCGCGATCCTCCCGTCCGATGACTAGTTCGCGAATCCGGTTTCCCTCGTCGAGAAAAAATATTCGTCCCGTCCAATCTCCGAAAATATAGCGCCCATCCAGATCCGGTTGACTTTCTCCTCGATAGACGTAGCCGCCGATGACAACGCTTCCCTCCCTTGGAATCGGGTACTCCGCTATCGGATTCACCAAATCGTCGGGGAGGGGCGCGATAGGAAGCGTCACGATTTTGGGCGACGACTCCGGGTCGAAAAAGAACGATCCTTCGGTCAATCTCCATCCGTAATTCGCTCCGGATTCTCCGAGGTAAATCGCTTCGATATCATTCTGCCCGGCGTCGCCGATAAACATCCGTCCGGTCTGCTGATCGAAGCTGAAAATAAAGGGATTCCTCAATCCGTATGCATAAAACTCGTCGAGCGCGTCCGGAACATCGAGGAACGGATTATCTTCCGGAATGCCGTATTGTCCGTTCGCGGAATCGTCGCCATCAGGATCGATACGCAGAACCCCTCCGTGGATGATTCCGAGATCCTGCGAATTGCCCGCCGGTCCGCGACCGAAGCCGGTGTCATCCGAACCCCCGCCGTCCCCGAGAGAGAGGTACAGGTAGCCTTCCGGACCGAAGGCGAGGGTGCCGCCGTTATGGTTGGACTGAGGCTGGTCGATACGCATCAACTCTCGACGGCTTTCCGGGGCGATGCGGTTTGGATCGGCCGGATCCAGTTCCCACTCGGCGATGACGGTCTGATGGTTCATGCTCTGTTGATTGGGATTTGGAACGGTGAAATCGGCGTCGCCGGCGACAGGCTCGGAAGTGTGTGTGTAAACACGCGGGATCTCCGGAAACCCGGGGTGCAGGGCGAATCCGATCAGGCCGCGTTCATCGAAGCCTGGATTGAAGGAAACCAGGCGCCCGCTTACGTCCATGAGCGGTTCGCTTCGGAGGTTCCCGTTTTCAACGATCCAAACCAGGCCCGTCTGGTCGAATACGAAGAGCCGGCCGGTCCCGTCGTGCGGATCCTGCAGGCCGAGCGGTGAAACCAGGCCCTCGACCAACGGATCCAGCTCAACGGCGATTTCGCTTTTCTCTATCGGGTCCGGGATCGGGTCCTCGATCGGGTCACCGGTTCCGAAAAACGCCCCAAGGGCCGGTTCGCCGGGCACCCAGTTTTCCGGGTCGGTCGGGTCCAGCGTCGTCAGCCGAAGTGATTGGCCGGTTGACGGCGTGGGTACGAACGCTCCTGAAGAGGGCCAGATTCCCGCGCTGACCGCGACCGACGTCCTGCCCATATTTCCTGAACCGTACTGCATTCCGGTCAGGATCGAACCCGGATTGGAGAAATCGCCGTCACGATACAGCCAGACATCGCTGCTGTTCGCGTTCAGATTCATCTGGAAGACCTTCGACTCCCCTGGGTCGAAGACACTTCCCGCGGGGATTGAGGTGCCATAGTTGAACCCGTGACAGAAAGGCAGACTGCCGGAGAGGGTCACACTCGCCGTCCCCATGTTCGTAATCTCCACTTCTCCGGTGGAGGGGCGGACCTCGGTCATTTTCAGATTCGCCACATCCGCCCATCCAAGGGAGGCCAACGTTGGACAGAGCGCGAGAATCACTGCTGCGCGCCCGAAAAACAAGTAGGTATTCATTCTCATTTTTTGTTCAGGGTGCAAATGATATGTTTGCCGGAGAGACTTTACCGATGCTGGGACGAATCTCCGGCCGGATTATTCCTGAAATTCGTTATGCGGCTGCAATCAAAACGAGACTGCATTCGTTCCTCCGGAAATCCTTTCCCGGACGACAGGTGCTGGAAGGTGTGAGAAACCAGTCATAGCCGGAATATCGCCGCCGGGAGGACGTCTTGAGTGACAGGCGAACTTTCTTGGACTCCTCCACGGTTTCATTCTGCGCGGCGAGGTCCACGATGAAGTTCGCCAAGGTTTCCGCATCGATTCGCGATAGTGCTTCTCTTCAACGACTTTTATCTCGTCGTCATCGGTCGTTAGTTCGAAGATGGCAATGAGGTCGTCTGCGATAAATTGAGCGGATACGCTGCGGCAGATCAAATCGGGAAACTTTTCGCGACAGCACAGCAAATCCTGTTCGGTTTGGACGATGGAAAGCTGATCTTTTCCTCCCTTCGCCTGGACGGGAATGATGTACTGGCGACCGTTTCGATCCACACCCACATAGATTTCGTCGATTTCCACTTGACCGATTCCTTTGACCGAGGTTCGAAGGTGGTTTTGCAGTGAGTAGGTGGCGACTCCGAGAAATATGTCGAGAATCCGATTGTACCTGACCTTTGCAAGCAAAGCTTGTTCGTCGGAGAGCGCGTAGGCCGAGATGATCTCCGGAGTCGCGTCGGGGATCTTGATCGCGAGCAACTTGGAATTCGGAAGAATCCTGTTCACCGCAACGAGCTCGATAAGATATTTGTTCCGCCCGGCGCCTTTGATAACCCATTCTTTTCCTTTTGGTTGTGTTCTGACGATTCCTTCGGGCAGGCCAATCCGGTAGCGGATCGCATAGATCACATCGCCAAGGTTTTTGGGCAGCGCAATGCCAAGCTTTTTCGCCGAAGCTTCGAGGTCGCTTCGTTCAAAAGCCAACGAAGTCGCCCCCTTCCGGTATTTGGCGAAGAAGATGTCTTCAATCAGTCGAAGGTAACGGTTGCTGGGTTTCTCGTCGGAAGGCATCGAATTCAAGCGGTCGCGAGTTTGATCCGCTCGGCTTCGGTCTCGGCTTGCGAGCGTTTTTTCGCGCCGCTTTTTCGGTCGCGCTTGCCGATAACAAGGGGAATCTTCCAAAACTCCGCGGCTCTTCGCATATCCATTGTGAGCAGTTCCTTCGGTCCGAGATCGAGCGTTCCGGCCGGGCGAACGGGAACGATTCCCAACGCCGCGATGATTCGCTCGGCAACGGCGCGTGCCAGAGGCGGAGGTACCGCGTTTCCGATTTGCCTGGCACCATGCCACTTCGTGGCATGAAATCGAAACCAATCGGGAAACCCGTGCAGCCGGGCCATTTCCCGAACCGTGACGCAACGGTTGAAGCGATAATGAATGGGCCGGGGGCTGGTGAAGGCTCCCCTGCTGGCGTCCGTTCCCGCCCTCAAGGTGTTGGAAACGCCGTCGGCGTCGAGCTTGAAGAAGCGGGAAATCGGTTCGACGGAACCGGGTTCCGTTTCGGCGAATCGCAGCCTGGAAATTTCAGTGTGATGAGTGCGTGCGCTGGACGTAAGCAATTCGCGGCACCATCGGCGTCCGTAGCCGAAATGCCAGCCTTTCGTCGATTCGCAGCGCATTTCCCGCGCGAAATCGGAATGCCCTTTCCATCCCCGGGTCAGAATTTCGTCGGTCGTATTCAGCGCATCGAACGCTTCGGCGACCGGAAGATCGTCCAATGCGTCACGGCAGGACGGGCCGGACGGGTACAGAAGTTCGGATACGTTTCCCGCTTCGACGGAATGCTCGGAAGGGTAAACGGGCAGCGGCAGCCCCTGCTTCGCGCCGAGGAGAAAAAGGCGTTGTCGATCCTGCGGCACGCCGTAACCCGATGCGTTGAGAACCCGCCAATCGCGAACGACCCGATAGCCGGTCTTTTCGAACTCTTCGATGAGTTCGACCAGAAACTTGCGGTGTTTCCCAACCGTCAAGCCCTTGACGTTCTCGAATACGAAATAGTTGGCGTCCAATTCCCCTACGATTCGGACGAATTCCTTGACCAGCGCGTTTCTGGGATCGTCCAAAGCGCGTTGGCCAATTAGGGAAAATCCTTGACACGGCGCGCCGCCGAAAACGACATCCACCGGGGTTGCGCCCATTTTTGAAGCGGACCGAATGGCGTCCCCGGTAAGATTCCGAACCGAATACGGCAATACCGTGCAGTCGGGGAAGTTGAATTTGTGAGCGCACGCATGAATCGGATCGATTTCGATGGCCGCCATGACATCGAATCCGGCTTGTTCGAAGCCGAGACTCATCCCGCCCGATCCTTCCACCAAATCCGGCAACGTCGCCGCGAACGCTTCGATCAAAGCCCGGGTCCGCAACCGGCAGGTCCAGACGACGACGGCGTTCCATCCGCGGTTTTCCAGCTCGGCGAGATTGCGCGCGTCGCGGGTTCGGTTTCCCTCGATTTTGGCCCGCCACCACTCCGCTCGTGTCTTCGGGATTCGGGCGTATCTGCATTCGAGGTGACCGTGCCAGAAGCAACCGTGAACGAAGATGCACGTTCGGTGCTTCGGCAGAACGATGTCGGGTTTCCCGGGAAGTCTCCGGTTCTTCGGACCGTTCACCGTGAAGCGATAGCCGAATCCGTGAAGCAGCTTCCGGACAAGAAGTTCCGGTTTGGTGTCTTTGCCCCGCACGCGGGACATGACCCAACTCCGTTTCGCGCTATCGAAAACATCCGTCATTACCCGCGGGTTTTGCGGTGAAGCGCGCGCAGCGCGGCCAGGCTGCGGAGTTGGGGGTTGATGGGACCGGAGCCGCCTTCCCAGTTGGCGACGGTCTGGGGCGAAACGCCGAGACGTTCGGCGAAGGCGGCGCGGGCGAGGCCGAGGTCTTGGCGGAGCTTGCGGACGGCGTCGGCGGTGGGCTTGAAGGGTGCGGCCTTTTTCTTGGCGGTCCGTTTGGCGGGGATCGTTTTTTCTTTTGCCGTCGGGTTTCGGCGGGCCGGTTTCTTCAGTGCGGATTTTTTCTTGCGTGGCTTTTTTTTCGTGGAGGCACGGATTCTGTCCAACTCCCGGAGAATCTTCCGTCGCTTGCGAGCGATATCGTCCGTCGAAATTGACTTCTTCGCTCGTTTTTTGGTCGTTCGGGCCTTTGTCTTTTTCGCGGCCGAACCAGCGGGAGCGTGTTTCTTGCGTGGCGTCTTCCCGGAGGCTTTTCCGGGGGTCTTCGCAACCGGGGGTGCCGGCGGTATTTCCGCTTCTTCTTCGTCCAGGTCGATGCCGAAGACGTCGCCGAGGGACGTGGGCGCCAAGGTGCGCCGGGTGCCGGAGCCACGGTCGGCCTCGGCGAGGGCGGAAGCGTCCGCTTGAATGAGTTCGTTATGATCCACCCCGCGCAGTTTGAAGAGCAGTTCGGGCGCGTCGTCGAGACGGGCGCCGACTCCGTAGAGGATGGCGGCGAGGTGCTTGCACAGGCCCGCCCAGTCGGGGCAGTTGCAGTCGAGCTCGATTTCCCGGGGGCCGGGAAACAGGCCGTTTTTCCGGTCGGTGACGATCCCCATGATCTCGCCGGAGATCTTGCCCTGCAACAGTTCGACGAGGGAGCCGACCTTCCCCTGGCAGCGTTTTTTCAGCGCGTTCCACTTGGCTTTCGGGAGGGGATCGATGCGAACGGTTTGTTTGTAGAGTTCCGAGCCCATGACCAGAGCTTCGACCCGGCCGGTGTCGATGCCGAGGTGGAGGACGGAGCCGTTGCGCAGGTACGTGCGGCCGCGCGGAAGGCGGTTGGCGAAGTCGCTGTACGATTCGAGATGATCGCACCAGGCCTCGCCCCAAAAGCTCAGAGCCATTTTGCCGCGCGGAGTGGCGGCCGTGACGGGTTCGACCGTCTGGCCCTTCTTTTTCATGGCCGCGACTTTCTTGAGGGCCTTCGCTTTCCGCTCGGCGACGGAGACATAGGGTCGGTAAAACCAGCTCATACGGATTTTTCGGTTTGGTTGAGATCGAGACGGATGAAGTCGAGAAGTTCGTCGTCGTTCATCTCCGTAAGCGCTTTTTCCGCGCCGTCGCTGAGAATGGCGTCCGCGGTTTCCTGCTTCTCGGTGATGAGGGCGTCGATTTTTTCCTCGAGCGTACCCGAGGTGATGAATTTATGCACGACCACGTTCCGGCGCTGGCCGATGCGGAAGGCGCGGTCGGTGGCCTGGTTTTCGACGGCGGGGTTCCACCAGCGGTCGAAATGGATGACGTGGGAGGCGGCGGTGAGGTTGAGCC
>SLTG01000049.1 GCA_007130045.1 Opitutales bacterium | reverse complement strand
CAGCATTTCCAATGCTGCACAATCGGCCACTCTGTCACCTCTCCGAGTGCGAAAAGGGAGAGTTTCCACGGAGGGGGCTTGGCGGTCAACGAGAAAATCGGCGTTGGCGGCGGCGTTTTGTCCGAATGCCCCGGACGGCGTTTTCCGTGACCGAATCTTCGATCTTCCTTCTTCAATCCCAAACGGTATTTCCAAAAAACCTCCTTGCGTGAGCGTCGCAGGCTCTTAGGGTGTCCTTTTGCGTTAAATTAAATCCTGTGGCGATTCATGGCTGAGAAAAGAGAAGAGCTCAAATACGACACGAAGATCGAGGGCGATATCGTGGTCACGAGGGCGGACGCGGCGATCAACTGGATCCGTTCGCATTCGATGTGGCCGATGCCGATGGGTCTCGCGTGCTGCGCGATCGAGCTTATGGCGGCGGCCAGTTCGCGGTTCGACATCTCGCGTTTCGGCGCGGAGGTGATGCGGTTTTCACCACGCCAGGCGGACGTGATGATTGTTGCGGGAACGGTTACCTACAAGATGGCGCCCGCCGTGCGTCGCATTTACGATCAGATGGCCGCGCCGAAATGGGTGATTGCGATGGGTGCCTGCGCCTCGACGGGCGGCATGTACCGATCTTACGCCGTGATGCAGGGGGTCGACCGGATCGTGCCGGTCGATGTCTATGTCAGCGGGTGCCCCCCGCGTCCGGAAGCCCTGCTGGACGGGCTGCTCAAATTGCAGAAAAAAGTCGGCCGCGAGCAATCTTTCAAGCAATTGCGAGCTGCGAAGTCCGCGGAAACCGCGCCCGCCGGCGTATAACAGGGGTCGCCGCGATGAGTGACGAGATTATTGCGCGATTGCAGGAACGATTTGCGGAAGTCGTGCCGCGTGATTCGCTTGACTGGCCGGCCGTCAACTGCCCGTCCGGGAGGTGGCCGGATCTGGCGTCCGCGTTGAAGAGCGAGTTCGGATATGCCTTCCTTATGGACGTGACCGCGGTGGACTGGAACGAGGAGAACCCTCGTTTCACGGTTGTTTACCATTTTTATTCGGACGAACGGCGGGGTTACCTTCGCGTTGCGGTTGATTGTTCGAACGATATTGAACCCGAGGTGCCGAGCATTGCGCACCTCTGGCCGACGGCGGACTGGCACGAGCGCGAGACCTTCGACATGTTCGGGATCCGTTTCGAAGGGCATCCCGACCTGAAGCGCATCCTGATGTGGGAGGATTATCCCTATTATCCGTTGCGGAAGGAGTTTCCGCTGGCCGGACGGGAGACGGATCTTCCCGACAGCGAAGTCGCGCGGGAAACGGGAGCGAAGGTGATAGGCGCCCCGATGATGGGCGGTCCGTTCGTGGCAGAGGGCGAAGGTCCGATGAGCGAAAGCGAACCCCGCGGCAAGGACGAGACCTGGGCCGAAGAAAACCCGAAACGGGAGACGTAAGCGATGGCGAAGGAAGCCACGGAAGTTTCGTATGGAGATGTCCTCAACCGCGTTACGCGGCGGGAGGATGAGATGCAATTCGACAAACTCAGCCTGAGCATGGGGCCTTCCCATCCGAGCACGCACGGCGTGCTGAGGCTGATACTCGACCTGGACGGCGAGGTGGTCACGCGATGCGAACCGGTTGTCGGGTACCTTCATCGTGGAGACGAAAAGATTGCCGAAAACATGACGTACAACCAGTTCGTCCCCTACACGGACCGGTTGGACTATCTCGCGCCGCTCGCCAATAACGTAGCCTACGCGCTCGCGGTCGAAAAACTGGCGAAACTCGAAGTGCCCGCGCGATGCCAGGCGATCCGGGTGCTTGTTTCCGAAATGTCGCGTATTTCCGCCCATTTGATGGGGCTTGGCGCTTACGCGCTCGATTTGGGGGCCATGACGGTTTTCCTGTATACGTTCACCGAACGGGAAAAGCTTTACACGTTGTTCGAGGAGTTGACCGGCGCGCGCTTCACGACCAGTTACACGCGTATCGGCGGCGTTGCGCGCGACCTGCCGGAGGGGTGGCTGCGAAAGGTCGAGAAGTTCTGCGACCAGTTCCTGCCGGTTCTCGACGATTGCAGCAACCTGTTGACACGAAACCGGATTTTCCTGGATCGTGCGGAAGGGATCGGCGTGATATCGAAAGAGGACGCCGTCGGCTACGGTTTGACCGGCCCGAACCTGCGAGGCAGCGGAGTCGCGACGGATCTGCGAAAGGATTGCCCCTACAGCGGATACGAGAATTACGAGTTCGACGTTCCGATCGGCACAAAAGGAGATTGTTACGATCGTTACCTCGTCCGTTTCGAGGAGATGCGCCAAAGTGTGCGTATCGTTCGTCAGGTCGTGAAATCCATGCCCGACGGGCCGTGGTACGCGGAGGACGCAAAGAAGATATTCGCGCCGCCCAAGGACAAGATCATGACAAGCATGGAGGAATTGATTCAGAACTTCATGATCGTGACCCAGGGTCCGCAGATGCCGGAGGGGGAAGTTTATTTTGAAGCGGAGAATCCCAAAGGCGCCCTCGGGTTCTACATTGTTTCGAAGGGTGGCGGCGTTCCTTACCGGATGAAGATTCGCTCGCCGTCGTTTTGCAACCTCAGCGTCCTTCCAAAAGTGGCGCCCGGCTGTTTGATCGCCGATGTCGTATCGGTGCTGGGGAGCCTTGATTTCGTTATGGGGGAGTGCGACCGCTGAGAGAATGGAAGACGTCATGAATTTGAAAAAGGAAACGCTTCAAAAGATCGACGAGGTCATCCCGCGATACCCGGAGAAGCGAAGCGCGGTGCTCCCGCTGCTCCATCTCGTCCAGGAGGATCAGGGGTTTGTCTCGCGGGATGCGACGGAGTGGATTGCGGAGAAACTGGGGCTGAAACCGATCAATGTTTGGGAACTGGTGAGGTTTTATCCGATGCTTCGCGACAAGCCGGTCGGGAAAAAGGTCGTTCGCGTTTGCCGAACGCTTTCCTGCGCGCTTCAAGGCTCGTACAAGACGTGCAAGACGTTGCGGGATGCTTTTGATTGCAAGCTCGACGGGAACAGTCCGGACGGGGCGGTAACGGTCGAGTTCGCGGAATGCCTGGCTTCGTGCCACACCGCCCCGGTGGTCATGGTTGACGACGATCTCCATGAACATGTCGACGAAGAAAAAGCGAAGAAAATCGCCGGGGAAATCCTCAACGGACAGCCAAAGCAGGGAGGTTCGGCATAACCGATTTACCGAAACGATCCATGAGCGCGAAGGAAAGGCGAATCATACTTAAGAATATCGACCAGCACGGGTACGGGAACGATATCGACACGTACCTGGAACACGGGGGGTACGAGATCTGGAAGAAGGCGCTCCAGCGCAAACCGGAGGAACTTCGCGAGGAGGTCAAACGATCGGGTGTTCGCGGCCGGGGCGGGGCGGGCTTTCCCGCCGGCATGAAGTGGAGCTTTCTCGACTTCAAGTCGGGAAAACCGGTTTACCTTGTCTGCAATGCGGACGAATCCGAACCGGGCACATTCAAGGACCGCCAGATCATTTACAAGGATCCGCACCAGCTTATCGAGGGAATGTTGATCAGCGCCTATGCGATCACCGCGAAACTGGCATTCATCTACATACGCGGGGAATTTCCGGACGGGGCGCGAATCCTGGAACGCGCAATCGAGGAAGCGCGCAGCAAGAATTTTCTCGGAAAGGACATTCTGGGCACCGGCTTCTCCTGCGAAATCCACGTTCATCGCGGGGCGGGCGCCTACATTTGCGGGGAAGAGACCGGCCTGATCGAATCGCTCGAGGGAAAGAGGCCGTATCCTCGAATCAAGCCGCCGTACTTTCCCGCGGCGCTCGGGCTTTACATGTGTCCCACCATCGTCAACAACGTCGAGACGCTCTGCAATGTGAAGCACATTGCGGAGATGGGCGGCGAGGAATACGCGAAAATCGGGCGTCCCGGCAATACGGGCACGCGGATATGGTGTGTCAGCGGGCACGTGCGCAAACCCGGATACTACGAATTTGAAGGAGGCGCCCTGACGCTCGGGGAGTTGATTTACGACATCTGCGGGGGCCTTCACCCGGGACGTAAACTCAAGGCGGTGATCCCGGGAGGGTCGTCGATGAAGATTCTTCGCGCGGACGAACGGTTCAAAGGAACCGACAGGGAAGGAAACAACTTCGATTTCGCCCTGGAGGATCTGATTCTCGATTTTGACGGGATCGCTGTGTCCGGGTCGCTTTCCGGATCCGGCGGGATCATCGTCATGGACGACACAACGGACATGGTGGACGCGCTGGCGAACGTAAGCGCCTTCTACGCTCACGAGAGTTGCGGCCAGTGCACGCCCTGCAGGGAGGGATCGCTGTGGCTGAAGAAGATCCTGCATCGCATGTCCCACGGTCAGGCGCGGCTCGAGGACGTCGATCTCCTTAAATCGGTCGCCGACCAGATACCGGGCCGCACCATCTGCGCCTTGGGCGAAGCCGCCGCCTGGCCGGTCCAAAGTTACGTGGCGAAGTTTCGCGACGAGTTTATAGCAAAAGCCGAGAACCAGGCCGCCGGCAGGACGAATGGCGACGGCGGCATCTCCGACAGGGTCCAACTCGTATGAGGCGCCCGGCGCCAGAGATCCCACTGACACTTAAAGACCCGGATGGGAGCGGGGAGAAAACAATTGCACCATGAACGACGACAAGAAACAGGAGCTGATCACCGTTTACGTGGATGACAGGGAGGTGCGGGTGCCTCCGGGGACCAACATGATCGAAGCTGCGGCGAAGGCCGGGATCGAGGTTCCCCACTACTGTTACCATCCGAAGTTGAGCGTGGCCGGCAATTGCCGGATGTGCATGGTCGAATTGGGGATGCCGGAAAAGGACCGGGCCACAGGCAAACCGGTGCTTGATAACGAGGGAAATCAGAAGGTAATGTGGATACCGAAACCCGCCATTGCCTGTGCGACGAAGGCGATGCCCGGCATCAGGATCAAGACAAAGTCCGACCTGGCCCGGTCATGCCAGGAAGGAGTCATGGAGTTTCTCCTCGTCAACCATCCTCTGGATTGCCCGATTTGCGACCAGGCGGGCGAATGCCGGCTCCAGGAATTCGCTACCGATTACGGGCGCGGATACAGCCGGTTTGTGGAAGAGAAAAACGTCAAGCCGAAGCGCACCCTGCTCGGGCCGCGCGTGATGCTCGACGACGAGCGTTGCATTCTCTGCTCGCGCTGCGTTCGTTTTTGTCAGGAAATCGCGGACGATGATGTCCTGGGTTTTGTGGACCGCGGCAGTTACACGACCCTGACGTGTTACCCGGGCAAGCAACTCGAAAACAATTACTCGCTCAACACCGTGGACATCTGCCCGGTAGGCGCGCTTACCAGCACCGATTTCCGCTTCAAGATGCGGCCCTGGTTTCTCAGGGAAACCCACAGTATCTGCACCGAGAGCAGCGTCGGGGTAAACACCGTCGTCAGTTCCCGGGAAGGGAAGATCCACCGCATCACTCCGCGCCGCAACGACGAAGTCAACGACACCTGGATGGCTGACAGCGGGCGTGAGCTTTATAAGCAAGTTGAAGCGAAGCACCGGCTATTAAAGGCGGTCGTTGACAGTTTCGAAACCGACAACGTTGGCGGCGCGATCAGAGAGGCCGCCGACCTGCTGAAAGGCGAGAGAAAGATCGCGTTCGTCGGATCGGGCCGGTCGAGTGTGGAAGAACAGTTCTTGTTCAAGAAGCTAGCCGACCAGGCTGGAGCTCGTTTAACAGCGTTGGTCGGACGGGTAGCCGAAGGGGATGGGTTGTTGATTTCGGCGGACCGAAACCCGAATGTTCGCGGCGCGCTTGTTACCGGATTGATCAACGAACTTCCCGAGGCCGAGTTGAGCGATCTCGAGGACGCGATCGATAAGGAAGAGATCGACACGGTTGTGGCTTATAACGAAGACCTGAGTGCCGCGGGGATCAGCGAGCAGCAGCTTGCCAAGGTTACCATTATCTACGTGGGCACGCATTTCAATGAGACCAGTGCAAGAGCCCGGGTCGTCTTGCCGGCGTCGACCGTATTCGAGAAGAATGGCTCGTTTATCAATCAGCAGTACCGCCTGCAAAAGTTCCTCCAGGCAGTTCCCGGGCGGGCGGAAGGCCAGGACGACCGCCGAATTCTTGCCGGGATGCTCGCTGAATTCGGCGTTCTGGTCTCACCGGAAATCGACGATGTGTGGGCGGAGATGAGCGAGACGATCGAGACTTTCAGAGACATCGGCTTCATGAAGATTCCTTCGACGGGACTGCTGCTCGATCCGCCATCACATTTGCGTGATCTACGATATCCGGAAGGCGGATCCCTGCACTACGAGCCGGCGAAGGAAGAAGCGTCGGTGACTTGATTACGGCGGCATTTATCGGAACAGGCACAATGGAATTCACCACTTTACTTATCATCATTGCCCAGGGACTGGCGGTAATCGCGGTCCTGATGACCTTTTGTTCCTACGCGGTGCTGGCGGAGCGGAAGGTGTCGGCGTGGATCCAGGGACGGGTCGGCCCGAACCGGACAACGCTGCCGGTCATCGGGGCGATTCCGATTATCGGACCCATTTTGACCCGCCTGGGAGTATTTCAGCCGATGGCGGACGGTTTGAAGTTCCTTTTCAAGGAGGATCTCACGCCCGGGCACGTGAATCGAAACCTTTTTATTCTCGCTCCGGTACTGGCTCTGATTCCGGCGCTGGTGACGGTTACGGTAGTTCCCTTTGGCCAGTACGTAACGGAAGCGGGCGAGGTTTTTCCGTTGGTCCTCGCGGATCTCGATATCGGCATCCTGTTTATCCTGGCGGTATCGTCGCTCGGCGTTTACGGAATAATTCTGGCTGGCTGGGCATCAAATAACAAGTATTCGTTCCTGGGAGGTTTTCGCGGCTCGGCACAGATGATATCCTACGAGCTTGCGATGGGGCTTTCCGTGTTGCCGGTCTTTATGTGGGTGAACGCTCCGGGCGGCGAGTCTGCGCTCAATCTTCACGCTGTGGTGCAGACCCAGGAGGGCGTGTGGCTCGCAATCTGGCAGCCGCTTTCGGCTTTTATTTTCCTTATTGCGCTTTTTGCCGAGACCAACCGCCTGCCCTTTGACATGCCGGAGGCGGAAACCGAGCTGGTCGGCGGATTCCACACGGAGTACGGCAGTTTTAAGTTCGGGCTGTTTTTCGTCGCTGAATACGCGCACATCATTATCGGTTCGGCCGTTTTCGTCGTGCTGTTCCTCGGCGGATGGCATTTGCTGCCGGGGGTTCCCCTTCGCATCGAAGGCCTTCTCGGGGCGATCGTGTCGGTGGGCATCTTTGTCGCCAAGGTCGCCGCTCTCGTTTTTGTCTTTATCTGGGTGCGCTGGACTCTGCCTCGCTTTCGTTACGACCAGGTGATGGCGCTGGGCTGGAAGGTTCTGCTTCCCCTTGCGATCGCCAACCTGATCTTTTACGCACTGGTGATTGCGGCCATCGATTCGTTAATCTAAATTTGCAGATTATGGCACTCGTCGTCCAAAGAAAGCCGCTCTCGTGGCTCGAGAATACCTACATTCCGCAGATCCTGGGTGGGATGAAGATCACCCTGAAGCACATGTTCGCGCCAAAGGTCACGCTGGAATACCCGGAAGAGCGACCGGTGATCCCCGAGAATTACCGCGGCGTTCCCACGCTGGTGAAGGATCCGAACGGGCGGGTCAAGTGCGTGTCGTGCCAGCTTTGCGAATTCGTTTGCCCGCCGAAGGCAATCCGTATTTGGCCCGGCGAAATCCCCGAGGAAGCGGAGACCGCCCACGTGGAAAAAGAACCGGACGATTTCGAGATCGACATGCTTCGGTGCATCTACTGCGGACTCTGCGAGGAGGTGTGCCCGGAGGAGGCGATCTTTCTCCAGGACACATTTTCGGTGACCGGGTATTCGCGCGATGAATTTAAATTCCGCAAGGACAAGCTCCTTCAACTCGGCGGCACGCTTCCGGACAAACACTACAAATGGGACAAGAAGAAAGAAGCCGCCCTCCGCGGCAACGAGCACTGAGTGCGCGATCATGCTTTACGATCAAACCTCTGTCGCTCCGATAGGGTTTATCCGGTCACCGGCGATTCCAGAACGGTTCGGGAAGTTCGACGGGGACGGTTTCGATGAGGGTTCCGCTGAGGGCGGGGTGTTTGCGGAGGTTGGTGTATGTTTCGGGGTCGATGCGCCAGCTCAGGGACATAGCGGTTTCCGCGAGGGCGATGTGTTGGTCGTCAACGAGAAATCCGAACTGAATGACCGTCTCGCCCTGGGACTTGTCGATCGCGCGCCGGAGCTCTTTGAGAAAATCATCGCTGTCCCGGGCCGGATCAAGGACCCAGCAGACTTTCTTGATGAGCGACGGCAATGTATTCCGGAGCGGCAGGATTTGATTGCATACAAGGCGGGGGTCGCCGTCGCGGTTCATGACGGTGCCGTGAATAACAACCGGTTTTTCCTCCTCCAGTTTCGGGCCGTGTTCCTCGTACCCGTTCGCGTATAAATTGATCTGGAAACTGGTGTTGCGGGTGACGAGATTGAAGAATGCCCACGGACGGTTGTCCTTGCGGGAAAGTTTCTTGGTGATGTTGCAGACGACGCCGCAAAGGCGGAACGCGGTGCGGTCTTCGGATCGCATCAGGGTGGATTCCGGGTGTGATTGTGCGGCGACGGCCAGCTCGCCGAAATCGTCCATGGGATGCCCGGACACGTAAAACCCGAGCAGTTCCCGTTCATGCTTGAGCATTTCAGACGCGGTGAAGGCGGAAGGGTGGCTGGGAGAATTTTGGATTTTGGATTTTGGATTTTGGATTGGTTGGGAAGGGGAAGGGTCGGTGGAGCCGAGAAGTTCGAGGAAGGATTCCTGTCCGGCGTCGCGGTCGCGCTGCAGGGCGGCGGCCTGGCTGAGAGCGCCGTCGAGATCGGCAAGGAGCACGCTGCGGTTAATTCCGGTGAAGTCGAAGGCGCCGGACCGTATCAGACATTCCAGTACACGCCGATTCACTGTTCGCGAATCGATGCGATTGACGAAGTCTTCGAAGCTCTCGAACGGCCCGTTGGCCTCCCGCTCCTCGATGATTTTCTGGGCGGCCGCGTCACCGACGCCCTTGATCGCCGCCATGCCGAACCGGATGCTCGCGGAGGGATTTTGGATCTCGGATTTTGGATTTTGGATTGGTGCGCCGGGGGTCGGGTCATCGGCGGATTCCGGGTCATCGGGCGAAGGCCCGATGCTACGTGGATCGATGACCGGGGTGAAGTCGTGGAGGGAGTGGTTCACGTCCGGCCCGAGCACCCGGATTTCCATTGCGGAGCATTCGTCGATGAAGTGGCGGACCTTGTCGGCGTTGCCCAGCTCGCTGGACAGGAGGGCCGCCATGAACTGGACCGGGTAGTTCGCCTTGAGGTAACCGGTGCGGTAGCTGAGGAAGGCGTAGGCGGCGGAGTGGGATTTGTTGAATCCGTATCCGGCGAACTTTTCGAGGATGGCGAAGATCTCAAGAGCGGTTTTTTCGTCGATGCCGTTGTGCTTCATTGCACCCTCGACGAAGACCGCGCGCTGTTTTTCCATTTCCTCGACCTTCTTCTTCCCCATTGCGCGCCGGAGAATATCCGCGCCGCCGAGCGAGTAGCCGGCGATGATCTTTGCGGCTTCCATGACCTGCTCCTGGTAAACCATGACGCCGTAGGTTTCCCGGCAGGTTTCCTCGAGCAGCGGGTGGGGGTATTTGATTGTGGCGGGATCGTTTTTCCCCCGGATGTAGTCGGGGATCCAGTCCATTGGTCCGGGACGGTACAGAGCGATCAGGGCGATAATTTCGTCGATGCTGCTGATGTTGAACTGGCGGCAGAGGCTCTGCATGCCGCCGGACTCCATCTGAAAGACGCCGACGGTCTTTCCCTGGTTGAGGAGCTCGAACGTCTTCTGGTTTTCGAGCGGAACCTTTTCGATGTCGAAGTTCTCGTCGGTCGTGCGGCGGATGTTCTTTACGGCGTCGTCGATCACGGTGAGGGTCTTCAAACCGAGAAAATCCATTTTCAGCAATCCGAGATCCTCGACCGGCCCCTTGGGAAACTGGGTGGTGATGGCACCTTCCTGGAGGGTGAGGGGAACGAAATCACTGAGGGGACGGTCCGCGATGATGACGCCG
Organism: Opitutales bacterium; assembly: GCA_007130045.1. GTDB lineage: Bacteria > Verrucomicrobiota > Verrucomicrobiia > Opitutales > T3Sed10-336 > PXDC01. The sequence continues at coordinate 10,474 of SLTG01000049.1, read as the reverse complement.
GCGGCGTGGGTGCCGACGTTGCGGACCATGCCTTCGATGATCTTGCCGTGCACCATGATCTGCGCGGCCTGGGGATTCTGATCGACCTCCTTCCGAAGTTCCGCGCTTTTTGCCACGGCGTCTTCGAGCGAAATGTTAAGGTCGTCGGGCACCATTTTGGCGATGCGGTCGGCGTCTCCGTACGGAATTCCGAGCACCCGGGCGACGTCGCGCACGACCATTTTCGCGCCGAATTTCCCGAAAGTGATGATATTCGCGACGCATTCCTTTCCGTATTTCTCACGGACATAGTCGATGACCTCGCCGCGGCGGCGCATGCAAAAGTCGATGTCGAAGTCGGGAGGCGAGACGCGCTCGGGGTTGAGAAAGCGCTCAAAGAGGAGCCTGAAGCGGATGGGATCGATATCGGTGATTTTGAGAAGGTAGGCGACGATGCAACCTGCGCCGGAGCCGCGGCCGGGGCCGACGGGAATCCCGCGCTTGCGCGCCCAGTCAATAAAATCCCAAACGATGAGGAAATAATCGATAAAGCCGGTTTTCTCGATAACGCCGAGTTCGTAATCGATTCGATCGAGAAGGCTTTTCGCGAGTTCGGGGTCGTCGGCCCGGGCGAGAGCCGCCGGATCAAATCCGTAGCGGTCTCGAAGCCCCGCCAGACAGAGTTGCCGGAGGAAATCAGCGTTGGTTCCGGCGGTCCGCAGCTCGATCGGGCGCTCCTCTTCCGGCGGAATTTCAAATACCGGGTAATGGTTTTCGCCGAGCGGGAGTTCCAGCTCGCACATTTCCGCGACACCGACCGTATTGATCACGGCCTCCGGGACTTCGCGGAACCGCTCCTGCATTTCCATCCGGGATTTGAGATAAAACTCCCGCGTGGGATAGCGCATCCGCTTCTCGTCGTCGATTTTGGAGCCGGTTTGAATGCAAAGGAGGGCGTCGTGTGTGTTGCAGTCGTCGCCGCAGACATAGTGAACGTCGTTCGAGCAGATCGTTTTGAGATTAAACTCGCGCGCAAAATCCAGGAGGGGGCGGATTACGCTTTGTTGTTCGTCGATTCCGTGGTCCATGATTTCGACGAAGTAGTTTTCCCGTCCGAATATCTCGACGAAATGGCCGAGAGCGATCCGGGCTTCGTCCGTGCGGCCTTGAAGAATGAGTTGGGGAACCATGCCCTGGAGGCATCCGGTGAACCCGATCAATCCCTCGCTGTGGGCGGCGAGCTGTTCCATGTCGGTGCGGGGCTTGTAGTAAAATCCGTTGACGTGGGCGTCCGAAATGATCTTGAGCAGGTTGCGGTATCCCTGGAAGTTCTTGGCCAGCAGCCCTTTGTGGTAGTACTTGCTCTTGGCGTCACGGTCGAGGCGCGAGTGTTCGGCCAGGTAGATCTCGCATCCGAGAATCGGCTTGATCCCGTGATTTCTCGCCGCCGAGTAGAAATCGACCGCGCCGAACATATTGCCGTGGTCGGTCATCGCGAGGGCTTTCATGCCGAGTTCGCTCGCCCGCTGCATCAGCCGGTCCACCCGGCAGGCTCCGTCCAGGAGGCTGTAATCGGTGTGCAGGTGAAGGTGAACGAACTCTTGATCGGTTGCCGGCATGGTCAAAGGCGGCGTAGCGGGAGTTGCGGCGGCCAGTTTGTCTTTTCTAGTCCCCGCCTGCATGATCCCGCAATCTCTTGTTTGCAATTTCCGGAAATTTTCGATTCGATTCCAAGAAACACAGCACCCGGCGCGGTTTTGGCCGGGAAGGAGTTCCGAGGAATTTTCTTTACTTGACCCGGGAATTGAGCGCGATGCACGGCATTGGTCTCAGTCAGGCGCAATTTGTATTGAAAGCCGGAGTCGTTTGTGCATCGGCATGTGGATCCGATTTAATCCGGCGCGTTCACCACGGGACAAACTGCTAAACCATTTTTTCAGGAGAACAATCATGTCCAGCACGCAACAAGCCCAAACGAAGGCGAAACCGAAGAAAAAGGACAACGGCCTGGTCGAGACCGGTCATTTCGAGAACGAGAATACGGTCGAAGCGCTCAAAGCGTCCATAATCTACCATCTCCAGCACACGATGGCGCGAGCGCCCGCGAATGCTTCGACCCATGACTGGTGGATTTCCGTATCGCTGGCGGTGCGGGATCGTATTCTGGAGAAGATGATCCGGACGCAGGCGCACTACACGAACAAAAACGTCCGCCGTGTGTATTACCTTTCGCTTGAGTATCTGATGGGGCGCCTCCTGACAAACAACCTGATCAACGCGGGGATTCTCGAGGAGACGTGCGAGGCGGTCAGAGAACTGGGACTTGATTGCGCGGTCATCAAGGAGGAGGAGCAGGACATGGGCCTTGGCAACGGGGGCCTGGGGCGTCTTGCGGCATGCTTTCTCGACTCGCTGGCGACGATGGACCTGCCGGCTGTCGGCTACGGCATCTATTACGAATTCGGGCTCTTCCGGCAGGAATTCGTCGGCGGCTTCCAGGTCGAGCATCCCGACAACTGGATCCGTTTCGGGAATCCTTGGGTGATCGAGCGAGCCGACTACACGCAGAAGGTTTACCTTTACGGGAACGTCGAGAATCGGTTCGACGACAAGGGCAATCCCACGCCGGTCTGGGTGACTGATCGGTGTGTGTACGGCGTTCCATTCGATGTACCGATTTGTGGATACGATACCAACACGGTGAACTTCCTGCGCCTCTGGTCCTCGAAGTCGTCGGAGGATTTCGACTTTCAGGTGTTCAACCAGGGCGGTTACGTGGAAGCGGTTCGGGAGAAAGCGGTGGGCGAGACCATATCCAAGGTCCTTTACCCGAACGACCAGACCGAGTCGGGAAAGGAACTCCGGCTCGTTCAGCAGTATTTCTTCGTCTGTTGTTCCCTGCACGACATCATTCGGCGCTTCCGCAAGAAAAATGATGATTGGGAGGTCTTCCCGGACAAGGTGGCCATTCAGCTCAACGACACGCATCCCGCGATCACGGCGCCGGAGTTGATGCGAATTTTGATGGACGAACAGCATCTGTCATGGAACTTCGCATGGGACCTTGTTACCCGCACGTTTTCCTATACGAATCACACGTTGTTGCCCGAAGCGCTGGAGAAATGGAGCGTGCCTTTGTTCAAGCGGGTGTTGCCGCGCCACCTTCAGATCATCTACGAGATCAACCACCGCCACCTCAATGACGTCGAAGCCAAATGGCCCGGCGACGGGCAGAAGAAAGCGTTGCTGTCGATCGTCGAAGAGGGGGAGCCGAAGATGGTTCGCATGGCGTACCTGGCCGTCGTGGCCAGTCACACCGTCAACGGCGTCGCGGCGCTTCACACCGAACTCCTGAAGAAACACCTTTTCTCCGGATTCAACGACCTTTTCCCCGGACGGATCCAGAACAAGACCAACGGAATAACGCCCCGGCGGTGGCTCAAGGTTGCCAATCCCCGGCTTTCCGGCCTGATCACCGAGAAGATCGGAAGCGATTGGATCAAGGATCTGACGCAGTTGAAGAAGCTGGAGACGTACGCGGAGGATCCGGGGTTCCGGAAGGCGTTCATGGAAGTGAAACGGCGGAACAAGGAAGACCTGGCCGCGTTGATCGAGGGGCAGTGCGGAGTCAGGGTCGATCCGGAGGCCATGTTCGACGTTCAGATAAAGCGCATTCACGAATACAAACGGCAGCACCTCAACCTGCTGCACATCATGGCCTGGTACCGCCGAATCCTGCAGAACCCGGACTACGACATGCACCCGCGGGTCTTTATCTTCGGCGGGAAGGCCGCCCCGGGCTATGAGTTGGCGAAGCTGATTATCACTGCGATCAACGCGGTCGGAGCCCGCATCAACAGTGACAAGCGGGTCAACGGAAAGCTCAAGGTCATCTTTATGCCGAACTACAGTGTTTCGCTGGCGTCGCGAATAATCCCGGCGGCGGACGTTTCGGAACAGATATCGACGGCCGGAAAGGAAGCCTCGGGAACAGGCAATATGAAGCTCGCCCTGAACGGGGCGGTTACCGTGGGGACACTGGACGGGGCGAATGTCGAAATCCGCAATGAGGTCGGCGAGGAAAACATATTCATCTTCGGCAAGACGGTCGAAGAAGTCGAGGCGCTTATGGAGCGCGGCTACAATCCGTACGAGCATTACCGCGGTAACGACGAATTGCGCGCCCTGCTGGACTGGCTGGCCTCCGCGTCGTTCAGCCCCGAGAATCCGGATTTGTTCGGTCCGTTGGTCGACAGTCTTCTCGACCGTGGAGATCCGTTTCTGGTGCTCGCCGACTACGAGGACTATTGCAGGGTTCAGGCGGAGGTCGACCGTGCGTTCCGGGACCGCGATCAATGGGCGCGTATGGCGATTTTGAATACCGCTCGTGTGGGGATGTTTTCAAGCGACCGGACGATTGCCGAGTACGCGCGGGACATCTGGAAGCTGAAGCCTGTCAAGGTCCCGTAGCTTCACCCGGTTTGAGAGGAGCGTGTGAGGCAAAATCGCGCGCGAGGGGCGGAAGGGATCGCCGCAGCGATTTCAGGTTCGGGGAAACCGGGGGGCGCCGCGATTAGAACAGGGAGAGCGCCTGGGCGCTCTCGATCATGACCCAACCGAACGCCGCGAGCACAATGAGAACAAACGTGTACGCGGCGAGTCTGCGTCGGCGCATCTTCCGTTCATAGTGGTCGGGATCGATGCGTTCGCGAAATCCACTCTGTTGCAGGAAACTCACGAATTGCGGGCTGCTAACGTGCGTTCTCTGCGGCATTCGGCCCTCCATCATCAGGCCAAAAGTGAACTTCTGGTTTCGAAAGAGACTTCTGGATTTTCTGGTAAAGATGTGCACGGCTGAAGCGGTTTGAAGATTAGGCGATCGTACGGTGGCTACGTTTACCGCGCGCGGTAAATAAATGCAAGAGTGGGGCCGGTTTTTGAAATTTTTTTTATATATTTCTGTCGTTTGCGCGGTTCTGAAACCCGGCACAATAATTCGGCGCCAAGAGAGAGGGGAACTCCGGGCGGCTGCCCGGAAATTCGCCGATTGCGCTTTCAGGGAAAACCGCCTTTATTCACCGGTTCATGCACCAGTTTAAGTACCGCGACAACAAGCTATTCTGCGAATCCGTGGACCTGGATCGGATCGCCGCCGAGCACGGGACACCCTGCTACGTTTACAGCGCGAACACGATCCGGGAGAATTACAGCCGGCTGTCCGACAGCCTGGCGGGTGTCAATGCGCGCATCTGTTACGCGATGAAAGCGAATTCGAACCTGGCGGTGCTGCGGTTGTTTTCAAGTCTCGGTGCCGCGTTCGACCTTGTGAGCGGAGGCGAAATCCGCCGGGTCGCGGCGGCGGGCGGAAATATCGGCACGAGCGTGTTCGCCGGGGTGGGGAAGAGGGTCGAAGAGATCGAGTTGGCGTTGCGCAACGGTATTTTCAGCATTCACGTTGAAAGCGAGGCGGAGTTGCATCGCATCGACAGGGTGGCCGGAGGGCTTGGAAGGAAGGCGCCGGTCGCGGTCCGTGTGAATCCTGACGTGGATGCGGGCACCCACGCCAAGATCACGACGGGGAAAAGCGAGAACAAGTTCGGCGTGCCGTTCGACAGCGCGCTCGACATCTACCGGACGGCGGCGGGGCTGGAAAACATCGAAATACGGGGCGTGCAGATTCATATCGGCTCGCAGATCACCCGGGTTGATCCATTTGTGGCGGCTGTCGGCAAGATGCATCCGCTGGTCGAGGAACTGAAGAAGCGTTACGGAATCGGCTATTTCAGTATCGGGGGCGGTCTTGGGATTGCTTACGAACACGCGCTGGCGAGCGGGGATCCCGCCTGGTGGGACAAAGAGGACGGCGGGGGAAGCCTCCTGACTCCGGAGCGTTACGGGGAGGCCGTGGTTCCTCTCCTCAAGGATCTCGACCTCGAAGTCCTGCTGGAACCCGGCCGGTTCATGGTTGGCAACGCGGGAGTGCTCCTGACGCGGGTCGAGCACGTGAAACATGGGGCGGGGCGCAATTTTGTGATTGTGGACGGGGCAATGAACGATTTGCTTCGACCGGCCATGTACGATGCCTATCACGAGATCGTTCCGGTGGCGGAGGCCCGGGAAGGGGATTCCGTTAATGCCGACGTGGTCGGTCCGATATGCGAGAGCGGCGATTGTTTTGCCAGGCAGCGAACGCTTCCGCAACTTGCCGAAGGAGATTTGCTTGCGGTGCTCAGCGCCGGGGCCTATGGATTCGTCATGGCCGGCAGGTATAACACGCGGGCAATGCCGGCTGAAGTGCTGGTTGACGGAGACAAAGTCGCGGAAGTGACCGCGAGGGAAACTTTCGAGCGGATTATCGCAAACGAGCGCATTCCCGATTTCCTTTGAATGCGTTGAGCGCGATGTCATCGAGAACAGGACGCTACTGAAACCAAGTGAAAACCACCACACAAACGATTCGTTCGCTCAAAGGCACGCGACCGCTTGTCGCGCTGACCGCTTATGATTACATCACGGCCCGTCTGGCATCAGAGGCCGGGGTGGACCTGATCCTGGTCGGGGATTCCCTGGGTACGACGATCCTCGGTTTCGGAACGACGGTTCCGGTGACCCTGGAGATGATGCTGCACCACACCGCGGCCGTCGCCCGCGCGCGACCCGACTCGCTCGTGGTGACCGACATCCCGTTTCCCGAAGCACACCGGGAACCGGACCAACTCCTTGCGTCGTGCTCCCGGTGCCTGCAGGACGCGGGCGCGGAGGCGGTCAAGATCGAGGGCGGTGCGGCAATGGCCGAGCGAATCGCGCGACTCGTCGCCGCCGGGATTCCCGTTCTCGGCCATGTGGGACTTCTTCCTCAGCAGATTTACGAACTGGGCGGATACCGGAAGTTCGGGAAGTCTTCGCAGGAGCGCGAAAAGATCCTGGCCGACGCGCTGGCCGTCGAGAGGGCGGGGGCGTTTGCCGTGGTTGCGGAAATGCTGGACGCCGGTTGTGCCCGCGAGGTTCGGGATGCCCTGAAGGTTCCTTTGATCGGAATCGGGTCGGGCGCGGATTGTGACGGTCAGATTCTGGTGTCGCACGATATGCTGGGATTGACTGTCGGCAAGACCCCGTCGTTCGTCAAACGCTACGCGAACGTGGGCGAAACGTTCGGCAAAGCGTTCAAGGAGTTCGCCGACGATGTTCGCGACCGGAAGTTTCCGGAAATCTGAGAAAGGATATATCCATGAATTTCTGCATTGTGGGAGCGGGCGCCTGGGGCACTGCCATGGCAATTCATCTCAATCGGCTCGGGCACGTCGTTACCCTGGTTCCGAGGCGTTTCGAACACGCCCTCGATTTCGCGTCCTGCAGGGAGAACGCCGATTATTTGCCTGGCTACCCCCTTCCTCTGAGCGTCCAGATCGGCCATGAGTTGAAGCCCGCGTTGATGGAGGCGGAAGCGGTTCTGCTGGCCTGTCCGTCGCACGGGATGAGGGAAACCTGCCGCGCTATCGGCGAAAACCTGCGGGCGGCGCGAAGCCTCCGGCTGTTCGTGAGCCTGGCAAAGGGGTTGGAAATCAAGACGCACCGTTCTCCCGCGCAGATTTCCGCTGACCTGCTTCCGGCGTACCATCACGCGGTGCTCGCGGGTCCTACGGCGGCATCCGAGGTTGCCGCGGGGAAACCGACCGCAATGGTTCTGGCCGCCGCCTCCTCATTTTCAGAACTTTCGGCGGTTCAGGCTGCTATCAGCGGACGGAAGCTCAGGGTTTACCGGAGTACTGATGTGCTCGGCGTGGAGCTCGGAGGATGCTTGAAGAATATTTACGCGATCGCGGCGGGATGCTGCGACGGCCTTAGCCTGGGCGACAACGCAAAGGCGGCGCTTCTGACCCGCGCTCTTGCCGAAATGGTCCGCCTTGGAACCGTTCTCGGTGGGAAGCCGGAGACGTTTTACGGGTTGAGCGGATTCGGGGATCTCGTGGCGACCAGCCACGGTAGTTGGAGCCGCAACCGAACGTTCGGCCAGGCGATCGGCGAAGGGGAAAACGTGGAGTCGCTGCTCTCGGGACGGAAAACAGTGGTCGAAGGCTACCGGAGCACCGCGTCGTTCTACGACATGTGCCGGGCGTGCGGGTTGGAGGCGCCCATTCTCCAGGAAGTGCATGCCATTCTGTACGCGGGAAAAGATCCGGGCGAGGCGCTTGATACCCTGATGAGCCGCGACCTGAAGCCGGAGGACTGATCGGGGCCGGCCGGACTTGATTTCATTTTTCATTGAAATCTTTGAAACCCACTCTCAAGGTTGGGCTCATCGAATCCGCTGATACACAGACGAATCGGGAATCACCGTTTCCGCCGGTCGCTTCCGCGCGCGAGGAGGTCGAGCGGGAGATGGCCGATGTTTTTGTGCGCGCGGCGCGGTTGCTCGGCTTTCCCCGTTCATTGGGGGAGATCTTTGGGCTGCTCTACGTTTCCAGGGAACCCCTGAGTATGGATGATATTCGTAAGCGCCTGAATATCAGCTTGGGATCCGCAAGCCAGGGGCTCCGGCAGTTGCGTGCTTTCCGTGCGGTTAATATTCTGTACGTTCCGGGCGAACGGAAGGATTACTTCGTTGCGGAGCCGAGCGTCCGGCGATTGGTCTCCGGGTTCATCCAGGAGGAAATCCGGCCGCATCTCGAGAGCGGCAAGAAACGACTGGAAACGATGCACGTTCTGTTGAGAGAGGTGCCGGAGGAGGAACAAGCCTTTTTGAGAAAAAAGGTTGAACAACTTGAGAAGCTGCACAAGACCGGTGACAAACTTCTTTCAATGCTTGTGAGTCTAATCAAAATCTGAGGTGTACCTCCCGCGAGCCGTGCAAGCATGGATGATCTTATAAACGATTTTGTTCGATCAAGGCGGGCGTTTGCCGCTTCGTGAAGTGATGCTGCGGATTCTTCAGGGTTCGGGAAACAGAGTCCCTGTCGCGCCTGCCCTTACGCCGGGATCCGGCGGAAAGCTTGGCAGAAGCAGGTTAAATCTTTAACGATTCTTTTACATGAACTTCAGTCTGCTGCCCCTTCTCGGGGCGATAATTCTGTTATGGACGCCCGGATATCTTTTTTTCACCGCCAGGATCCGGGATCGCGTCCTCGACACCCACGGCTCGAACGGATTGCGGCTGCAGCGCATCGCAATGACCTGGCAGCACTGGATGGACGGCGTGCGGGGATTTGCCGGCGCGTACCTTCTGTACAATCACGCGTTTCTGCTCGAGCGCGCGCTGCGCGATGCTTTCCTATGGGAATTCGGATCGCTGACAGCCATTCTTGCTGTGGCCGTCGTAATACAGGTGATCTATTACCATCGACACGTCTATTGCCTTTCGCCAATATTCTTTTTGCTGGGAATCCTGTTTGCCCTCTTCACTTGGTGGATCATCATCCACGGCATCATCGCCGGACTTGTTTTCGGTCGTCTGGCGAACACTTCCGAGGCATTTTTTACCATTGTCGCGGTGGTAATCGCGGTCCTGGGCTACTTTATCGAAGATTTTCAATTGGAAATGGGCCTCGTTTGCGCCTTGCTCCTCTTGCCGATCGTAGTGTCATTATTGGCAAAGGAAAACCTCGTGGTCGCCTTGCGATAATTGCGCTTGATGCCTGAAGCGAGAATTCTCTGGAAGTCGTCGGAATCGTTTTCAATTCAACTCAATCAACCGATTTACATGGAGTATAACCTTTGGCCGCTTGTCGCTTCGATCCCCTTGCTTTGCACGCCTCCGTATCTGTTTTTTTCAAGTCATATCCGTCGCGGAGTCACTGAAGGGCATGCGTCCGGCGGGTTCCCGATGCCCGGGATCTTTCTGGTGTGGCAGAACTGGCTCGATCTGGTTCGCGGGTATGCGGGCGCATTTCTGCTGTATCGTCACGCCTTCGGCCTCGATCGGGAAGCGGAGACGTATTTTCAGGAGTTTGGAGCGATTGCGGGGATTTTTGCGGTGGCGCTCATGCTGAACACCTATTACAGCCGCAGGCACCTCTACTGCCTGGCGCCGGTCTTCCTTATCAGCGGAATAAGCCTTGTCCTTTTCGAATGGTGGATGGTCCTCTACAGTATCGTCGCGGGGGTTGTGTTTGGACGGATTATCAACAGCGCCGAGGCATTCCTGATCGTGATGGCAGTTGTTATCGGTGCGTTCGCATACTTCTTTTCGAGCATCAATTATACGTCGATGTTGAACGGTGTCCTGATAATTCTTCCGATCGTTTACGCGTTTAGTACGCAACGTGGGCTGGTGGTGGTGGCCGGGCGCACTCACGTCTCGGAGTAGTGCGTCGGTATCCTGCACGCGTTCGGACGGTGACACTCCGGCGGCGCCGGGTTTTGGCATTGCACGGTGATTTATCCCGACTTTCTCAACTGGAGGGTGATTTTGGCGTAAGTCGTTGATAAACGACGAAAGGTCTCCACTACAAGGTTTCAGTTTTCGATTCGATTTTCGGTGGCGGTTGTAGCGGTAGTT
>SLTG01000009.1 GCA_007130045.1 Opitutales bacterium | reverse complement strand
ATCGTCTCCAATGCCTCGCGCTCCTCTTTCGTCAGGGTGACTCGATATCTGGCCATGCAAGGAGCATGGCACTCATCAGAGCGTTTTCAATGCGAAAGTTTATGTGTTACACGATACTAGATTGCGGTAACCCATATGTCGGAAAGACGAACAGGCTCTGTAATTATCCCCTCTTTTCCTTTCCGCTCCTCCCGGGTTCCCTGGCTATCTTCCAGGAAAGGCATTGGAGCTACGCGACCGGGCCGGGAATCAGCAGCAATCGCCTTCGCGACATTCCGCCGCTTCGGTGGTGGCCGGGTAGTCGGCGCCCTTGGTTTCGCGGGGATGGCGTTTTACGGATCGGCGGCAATCAAAGGACGGCGCCTCTTCGGGCGGGACGGCTTGGTGCGGTTCCAGAAAGGCGAACGCATCGGCGTAGGGAGCGTTTTGGAGAATGCGGAACGTTTTATCGCATACGGCTATCCGTTGGCCCCGGGGATAGCGGTGTCCATCGTCGTCGAGCGTTTCCTTGAACGGCCCCCGGTACACCACCGCCTGCCGATGCTCGTGACACGGCCCCTGTTTGCCCTTCCACGCCTGCACAGTAACCGAACGGAACTCGATGCCTTCCACGGTGCGCCAGGGTTCGATTTCGAATTTCAACCACTCCATACCGTAAAAGCCGGCGTCGGCAAAGGCTTGCAGAAACGCTGCTTCGGTCATCGCACCCGAGATGCAGCCGCTCCACAGTTCGGGATCGTTCCGCATCGCTTCGGGGACGGGCTCGTCGCTGACAATATCGGAAATCACGACTCGACCGCCCCGGTGAAGGACCCGGAAAATCTCCTGGAAAAGGCCGGCTTTCTCCCGTTCGTCCACCAGGTTCAAGACGCAGTTCGAGACCACCACATCCACGGAGTCGGACGCCACCAGCGGTCGTTTCACACGCAATTCCTCCGCCAGTTCGTCGGCGGCCAGAAACGAGGCGGCGTCGGTGATCGGACGTTTTTTCAGCTCGGCGTCGAGCAGTTCGAGATCGAGCTCGAGGTCCTGGATGCGGCCCTTGCGGAACTCCACATTCCCAAAGCCGACGTTTTCCGCCACCACCGGCGCGTTCCGCCGGGCGACCCCCAGCATGTCGTCGGTCATATCCACCCCGATAACCTTCCCCTTCGGCCCCACCACCTGGGAAGCGATGAAACAAATCTTGCCGGTCCCGGAACCCAAATCCAACACCGTTTCGCCCTCCCGCAGGTAACGCGAAGGATCCCCGCACCCGTAATCGCGCTCGATCACCTCCCGCGGGATCGGCTTGAGATAACGCCCGTCATACTCGACGGGACAGCAGAGGGCGGGTTCGCTGGCTGCCGCGGCGGCGGCGTAACGTTCTTTAACGACGGATTCGGTTTTCATATGTCATCTAAGAAGCTCTATTGGCCGGTTGTTGACATTTCGACGAGGCTGGAGCCGAATTATTCCCCCGACGATATTCCACCCGCTCGTATGGCCTGTCTAACCTGAATAATTCACCGGATTGCGCAAAAAACAACTTAAGGTATTTTCTATGAATTTGTTATGCTTAAGTGGGGTGCGAAACTTTATTGACGTCAGGTATTTTGCGCAATCCTCTCGCCCACAAGCGCGAATCGCGGCGTTACGACCCTATGGTCCGCTTTGATTCATGGCGGCGCACCTGATCCGAAAGCAACCCGAAGAAAACAACGAGGCGCCGGAATAATCCACTCGCCGGAACGTCACATTGACGCGTTTCATACATCGAAGTCGGATTGGCTGACCCCGGCGGCGTTCTCAGCGGCCGTGGGGCGCGTCCGGGGCTTTTACATTCATTACACACGTCACATTCCGGTTCATGCCGACACCACCCGCGCATATGGCTGTTCCCACCGTAATTTATCTGCTCAAAGCTCCGAATCCCGGACAGGTGAAGACCCGGCTGGCGGTTGACGTGGGTGATGAGGAAGCCTGTGCCATTTATTGCGCTTTGGCGGAACGCCAGTATCGGGCCCTGCCGCCGGGGTGGCCGATGGAGATTCATTTTGCGCCTCCGGAAGCGGAGGATCAAATACGGCTCTGGCTGCCGGGGGCCAATCTTTACGCGCCGCAAAGCGACGGCGACCTCGGCGACCGTCTGGCGGCGGCCTCCGCCGCGACCTTCAAACGGGGTACCTGTTGCGCCTTCTTCATCGGCGCCGATTGTCCGGACCTGAACCTCGAGGATTTCGCCGAAGCGCTGCGTCTGCTCTCCCAGGACCACGACGCCGTCTTCGGACCCGCCCGCGACGGCGGCTATTACCTGCTCGCGGTCAACCGGCACGCCCCGGAACTCTTTTCCGGTATCCCCTGGAGCACAGACAGAGTACTGGAGCACTCCCTGGAAATAGCCCGCAAGGCAGGCCTGAAAACGGCACTACTGGAGGAAAAAGAGGACATTGACGACCTCGCCAGCCTGCGCCGCTGCCTGCCAACCGCCTCACCCGTCCCCTGATAAATGCGATATTGATGGCTAATTCTTATGAAATGCGTGCGGAAAATTACCTATCGCAGTTTACGGGCAAAAAACGCTTCCAGTTCACTGCGCAACAGGGGTGACTGAATAAAGGATTCGGTAGTGAGGCCTCGGACTTGAGGAAATACCCCTCCCGGACCTCCCCGGTGGACCGCCGCCTCCTCTCCGGCGGACGGCGCAAAAAACCTTCCCGTGGTGGTATCGACGTAAAGGCACCCCGCTTCGTCCGCGGGGCGCTCTCGTACCCAGGACTCGGCGCTGTTTAATGCTTCAATATATTGGCGCTTCGCGGCGACCGGATCAAACGAACGAGCCAGGTCGAGCCTGGCAAAATCTTCTGAATGGTAGCGGCCCTTCCGCCGCGAAAGGTCGACGAGCATCTGCGGGTTCAGGCCCGGATCCTTGCCCACGGCCGCCCAGATCAAGGCACCCAATGGCAGTACCTTTTCGTCGAGGTAAAGAACATCAACATAATCACGAGGTTCATCCCGTCCGGCAAGGGCGAGGACCTTATTCACCGCCAGATCAACCGGATGCAATACCCAGCCGACTCCCTCGAAGCGCACGGGGGGCATGAAGCGCCAATGAGAATCATGAGCCCAATCCACAAGGATGGATTCTTTCGCGTCAGTTACGACTGCCCGAATAAAACCGGGCTGTGATAATTGAACCCCGACATCGAGCCCGGCTTCCTCCAATGCTCGGCGATCTCCCTCGAACGCATCCGCAACCGCCTTTTCCGAATCGTGAAATAGGTCGAGGTCGTGGCTTCTTCGTGGCGATTCCGGGGAAAGGTGGATTCCGGCAGCCCCGGCCAGATGACTTTCCGGAGATCGTCCTTCCGCCAGCAACGCAAGCACCCTTTCCTGCAGCGGTGTTAACGGCATAAGCGCTCCGCGACCTTCCATCCTTCACGGCCTCCGTGGCGGCGGAGTTGTTCGGCGATCCAAGGGACATCTTCGAGGCCGGGACGATACCCAGGATCGCAACTCCAAAAGCAACGCGAATAAAACCGCCGGAAGGCACGGCGCGCTTCGCGCACGCGCACCATGTTCCTCGCAGCTTCCGCTGAGAGGGTACGACGGCTTTTCTTCCCGCCAGAACGACCGATTCGGGCCAAATACTGGCTTATGCCTTCCGGAACAGGCTTCATACTTACGGACACAAACATAATCCGCTTATGATCGCAAGTGCGGTTGACCTTTCTTATCTCTTTTAGGTAATGGGATGGTCGGGAACTCTGGAGTTGCCCGCCAAGAAAGCTTTTTGACGTCGAACCGCCGCATCACGTCGCTTCCGTCAAGGAGCTGGAGGTCGAGGCACTCCGGGAACGGATGTCTTCTACGGAAATGTTCTCGGCCATCGATCTCGCGCTTTTGATCGCCGGCCGAGAGCAGGAGGCATCAAGCCGGACGATCACGTCGGTGACGGGAGGCGAGGGCTCCCGGGATTACATGGTCACCGTCGAGGACAGAGTATTTCTCGACGACTCGCTCCTGGCTCACCGCGTGCGCATCTGGGTTATCCGAAAGTCCGACGACGAGTGGAAACTCGAACGCGCGCTATGGTCCAGGATCAGCCGGTCGGGCGGAGAAGGCTTTATCTACACCAAAGGGCGGACGCTGTGAGACACTCTCTGAACCGCGAGCGAGGCGGAAGCAGTTGTTTAAATAGACGACGTCAAAGTGGCTAAACGCAATTGGCGGTTGGGACGACGCTCAAGGTCGCGCTGCCAACTCCGAGTAACCTGGCAGCGGTCGAAACGGACCAGGGATACCAGCAAGCCCGGTCCGGGAGAGCCGACTGAATCGGACAGGCCTATTTCTCAGAGCCAACCAATGCCAAGGCTTCCTTGTATGGGCGTCGCACCTTGTAATCTTTTCCGACAATGCCAGCTTGGACCGGGGCGTCGACTTTCTCGTCTTTGGTCATTTTGCGAAAACGGCCCTCCACCCGAGCCCAAACTTTCCGTGGGCCGGCACCGGGAGGGTTTGCTGAATTTCGCTTTTTCATAGGCTATTTAAAACGTTGGGCGAAAATTCCGCCCCCAGCGAATCGTAAGGTTCCACCTTCAAACAACACCTTGTCCGCGACGGATTGATCGCGTCCATGGCAGGCGATTACCTGGCACTGGTAGAGGTACTCCTTCACGGGCTCCATTCCTGAGCATAAGACGGCACGTTGGCAATCGTATAGCCTCAAACAAAGGCAAACGCCCTCTCTACACCCTCGCCCGTGTCCACCGACACTGCCCCCTTGAAACCGACCCGACCGGAACACATATCATCCGGACCGTAGCTGACAGCCATCTTCCCCCCGATCTCGGGGAAGTATATTTCTGAACCGGATTACACCACTTGCCGCCTATCTGTTTGCCGGGTCACTGGATCTCGACAACAATCTCGCCTTCCGAAAATCGGGTGATCGCCTCGTTAAGGTGCATGGCGAAAATCTCACGAAGCCTCTTGTTCGTGGTGTTCCCACACCTCAATAGAATGACCTTCGGCGGAGCGCCACGGATCTCGACGAGATCCACAAAGTCAGCGTCTTTGGTTATAAAAATAACATCTTCGGCCTTCGCTTTTTCAAAGATAGCAAGATCATCGGCCTCCCTGAGCCCGATGGCCCGCAAAGAACTGGCTTCGTAATCAAACGTTTCGTTGATCCATGCCGCCACCCCAGGGGAGATATGGGCATCCACCCAGATCCTCATACGGCAATGACCGTGTGATCCGTGCGCTTGCGGGCATATCCGATCGCAGCGCGGATATCCTCCACTTCCAGATCCGGAAGCTCCTCCAGTATCTCCTGCTGAGTCAGACCATTGGAAAGGAGGTCAAGAATATCGACCACGCGAATCCGCATCCCGCGAATACACGGCTTCCCGCCGCATTTTCCGGGCTCAACTGTGATTCTGGCGGCTAAATCATTCATCGTGACAACTTGAGTGTTTTTTCGAGGGAATTTTCAATTCAATTATTCACAACAGCACAGAATTTGCAAGACAGGCTCGTTGAAGATACGGATGATGACCGACTGCTCGTTAATGAACCGGGGGCGCTGCCTTCTCGGTCACTTGCTGTTCGCTTCCCCTCCGGATTGGCAGGACCTTCGAGGCTTGCGCCGCCGCGCACCCTGCCGGGAGGACTCGAATGGTCGATTGAGAAGTGCCCGTGGCCGCCGCAAAAGCTCAACGAGCATCTGCGGGTTCAGGCCGGGCCGTTGACCGAGGCCGAACGCCCCCTTTCCCCGACCGACTTGCTGGAGTTGCCGGCCAAAGAAGCTTTTGGCGTCGAACCGCCGCATCACGTCGCTTCCGTCAAGGAGCTGGAGGTCGGGGCACTCCGGGAACGGATTTCCTCCGCGGCAATCGTCTCGGCAATCGATATAGCCCTGTTGATCGCCGGCCGAGCGCAGGAGGCATCAAGCCGGACGATCACATCGGTCACGGGAGGCGAGGGCTCCCGGGATTACATGGTCACCGTCGAGGACAGAGGGTATCTCGACGACTCGCTCCTGGGTCACCGCGTGCGCATCTGGGTTACCCGGACGGACGACGCAGAGTGGAAACTCGAACGCGCGCTATGGTCCAGGATCGGCCGGTCGGACATCTGAGGTCTCTGGTCAAGTCCTTTGGTGCAAATTCCGGCAATATTTCGCTTCGTCGTAGAGCTCGTTGTGAACGACGCACCGATACAAAATCCCGACCAGCTTCTGCCCCAACT
>SLTG01000012.1 GCA_007130045.1 Opitutales bacterium | reverse complement strand
GCTGAAATTGCCCACCCGCCCAAAAATCATCGAAAATGTAGTGGAGAAAAATCAGTGAAATCTTCAGGAAACCCGCTTGAACAGCTAATCGTTCTTTCGGAACTGTCGAAGATGGGTTAAGTTGTTGGGATCATGGGCTTGCGGCAATTGGCGGAAAACCTGTGGGTCCGGGATTACGCGTTCCGGATGATGGGAATGTCGCTGGGCAGGCGGACGACGGTGATGCGTCTGGAGGACGGGCGTTTGGTGATCCATTCGACGGCGCCGTTCTCCGAGGACGACGTGAAAGAGATTCGTTCCCTGGGAGAACCGGCTTACCTGGTCGAGGCGACGCGGTTCCATGACACGTTCGCGGCGGAAGGGCGACGCGCCTTCCCGGAGATCCCCTATTTTGTACCCGATGCGGCTCGATCCTGGGCCCAGGGCGGACGGAATCTCAGCGACTGGCCCGCCGACCTGGCCTGGGAGGTCGAAGTCCGGGAAATCGCGGGTATGCTGTCGGTCAGGGAGCACCTGTTCTTTCACCGGGCCAGCGGGACACTCATCCTCTGCGACCTGCTTTTCAACATCGGTCCGGGCGGGGATTGTTGGACGCGTATTATGATGGGCTGGGTGAACCGGGCTTACGGCCGTCCGGCGGTAAGTCGGCTCTATCGAAGCACAATCCGCGACCGGGACGCGTTCCGACATTCGATGCGGACGGTACTCGACGACTGGGATTTCCGGCGGCTGGTGGTCGGACACGGAACCATCGTCGAAACGGATGGAAAAACGGTCCTGGAAGACGCCCTCCGACGAGCGGGATTGTCGGGGGATTAATGCGTCATTTTTTTGGTATCGTCTCTTTCATTCATGATTCGATTGCGTCCAGCCGTTCCCGGTGATGCCCCTTTGTTCCGGCGATGGGACCAAGCGCCGCATGTTCGTGCGGCCAAGGGAGAAGAGGATTGGGGGTGGGAAACCGAACTGGCCCGCAAGCCGTCCTGGAAGGAACCGCTGATCTCCGAACTCGACGGCCGTCCGATCGGGTTTGTGGAAATTATTGATCCGGCCGGAGATGAGGAAAAGTACTGGGGCGAGGTTGAGTCGGGCCTGCGGGCTGTGGATATCTGGATCGGCGAGGCGGATTGCCTCGGGCGGGGTTACGGCTCGGAAATGATGCGCCAGGCGTTGGCGCGGTGTTTCGCGGCTCCGGAAGTCACCGCCGTGTTGGTCGATCCCCTGGCGCACAACACCCGCGCACACCGGTTCTACCTACGAATGGGATTCCGGTTCGTGGAGGAGCGTACTTTCGGCGACGATCTTTGCCATGTGTATAGCCTGGAACGAGATTATTGGGCCGAGCCTCAGAACACCTTACCTCTGTGAAGTTGCAGTGACACCGGGATCGCTTTTTTTGTCAGATTGGCCGAGGAGTTCGTAAACGACAACCAAGTCGGTGCCAGGGAAGATTGTTTCCAATTCATTGAGTTTTATAAGGAGCAGCTCGACTCTTCCTGGATGCATTGTCGCAGGGCACCGTGGACCGCCCAGGCTTGTTTCGATGTCCACTTTTGAACCAGGGCGTCGAGGAGCGCGGCGACAGCTTCGGCGTCCGATGTTCGGCCCTCTGAAGACGGGCCGATCGCCAGGGAGCGACGGCTTCTGCCCAGTCGATCAAGGGCCGCACCGGAGACGGAAAAAGACGTTCCCCTGCTCTGCGAGATTCGACGGGCATTGATCTGCTCGACCGCGCCGAGTCCGATCCGCGTGTCCCACACCGCTTCACACCGCTTCACTCCGCCCTTCGCCTCCCAGCAAATACGTCCTAAACAGCAGGGCCGCCTGGAGTGCCGCTTCCGGCTGGCGAACCAGGATCTGCCAACTGTCGCCCCGAAAAACGTCAATCCTCGAAACGCCGGCATCCGGCAGAGTGGCGCTCACCGCTTCGGCCGCTTGCCGCAATGACGGCAGCAGATCGCCGGCTTCACCCTTCTTCTCCCGGGTCGAGCCAATCACATCGCCTGTCAAAACCGCAACTGTCTCCGGTTTCTTCGAGTCCATCCGCTTTGTCTCAACATTCCCGCGCCCCCATCCCGGTCCGATCCAAAGCTTTCCCTTTTGTATGGAAACCCCACTTGGTGCAACTGGTTTCTGCAATGGCGCGGGGTTCCGACTTCCCCGACCCGTCACGCCGCAGTTCAGCCTTGCCGGTTATTCGCCTGTCCATGCGAATAAGATGTTAATCGAAAAAAGTTGTTTCCGTTGGCAAATTGAACTCAGGATCGACGGAAACAAATGACCGGAGGAAATTCCTGAAAAATGAATCCCTCGACGTCGATTTTGTTTGACGTTAATCCTGTTGTCACCAGATATTGTGGTAATTACAGTCCATGACCCCAATATATTGGGGTAAGGTACCGAAAAGCCAGAATTCGTGGAATTGTCCACACTCAATTGAATCGTTTTTGAAGCCCTCGTCGGCTGTGACCCGACGAGTGGATGAAGAACCGTCTTCGCTTCCGAAGATCATCGGCCAACGCACCCGCACCATTATCCGTCTTACCATGGAAAAAGTTTATCAGATTGGAAATAAGAAGTTCGTCCTCGACCAGACCAAGGCCGAAAAGGCATTCGAGGCCAAGAAGATCATCAACGGCCGCGAGACCATGACCTTCAACCTCCTGCCCCTTAAATACCAGTGGGCCTACGACCTGTACCGGACCATGAAGGCCAATCACTGGGAGCCGGAGGATATTCCGATGGGGAAGGACATCGAGCAGTGGAAAAACGCGGACGAACTCAGCGAGGTCGACCGTTGGATCATCATGATGGGCATCGGGTATTTTTCGGCGGCCGAAGGCATTGTCGGCGACAACATTATTCACGTCGTCCGCGAGCTGGTGACAGCCCCCGAGCTCAAACTGGTTCTGGGCCGGCACGCCCACGAGGAAAACATCCACGCCGACTCCCTCCTGTACATGATTTCCTCTCTCGGCATCAACCCGCACGAGTGCGAGGCCATGTTCGAGGACGTGGAAACCATCGTCAAAAAGAACGAATTCGTTACCGGCACCTCCCGGGCTCTCCGTCGCGACCTCGACCTCACCAAAACCGAGAACAAGCAGCTCCTGGCCAAGAACATCTTCGTTTTCGGCCAGTGCATGGAGGGCACCCAATTCTACGGCCTTTTCGGCATGATCCTCTCCCTTTACCGGCAGAACAAGGTCCCCGGCATCGGACAGATGTTCCGCTACACCCTCCGTGACGAGTCCAATCACATCGACCTCTTCCGCAACCTCTTCATGGATCTCGTGGAGGAAAACCGCGACATCTGGACTCCCGAGTTCAAGGAAGACCTCTTCGAAACCATGCGTACCGCCGTCGCCCTGGAGAAGGAATTCATCAGCGACTGCCTGCCGGTCAACGCCGTCGGTCTCAAACTGGAGGACTTCCTCCAGTACATCGACTACATCGCCGACCGGCGCCTGGAAGGCATTGGGCTCGATCCCTTCAATCCCGGCATCCGCAACCCCCTCCCGTGGCTCGCCGAGATGATGGACATCAAGAAGGAACAGAACTTCTTCGAAGGCCGGGTCACCGAATACCAGAAATCCTCCTCCCTCAACGCCGTCGACGACGACGAACTGTAGGAATTTTGGATTTTGGATTGCGGATTTTGGATTTATCAGCGGCTCGCTACGCGAGCAGGTTAAAAGGCAGAACAGCGTATCAGTCTCTTTTCCCGAAAAGGGCGCGAAGCGCGGACTTAAATCCAAAATCCGAGATCCAAAATCCAAAATAAGAAAAGCCGATGACTGAGAAGGAATTAAAGCACCGGACGAAGCAGTTTGCATTGCGCGTCATCTCGCTTGTGGACGCTCTGCCTTCCACGACGGCAGGACGCGCGATCGGAAGCCAGCTCGTTCGATCCGGCACCTCGGTCGGCGCCAACTACCGTGCCGCCTGCCGGGGTCGCTCTCGAGCCGAATTTGTTTCAAAATTGGGGACTGTGGAAGAGGAAGCCGACGAATCAGCCTACTGGATGGAACTCGTCGTTGAAGGCAGCCTCCTTCCGCAGGATCGCGTCCTTCCGTTACACCAGGAAGCCGACGAACTCACCGCGATTTTCGCCTCCTCCATCAAATCCGCCCGCCGCAAACCATCTGAATAATCTTCATGTGCCTGTTTCCAATGCTCCCCTCCAAACATAGAGGCGTAGCCCGCACTTAAATCCAAAATCCGCAATCCAAAATCCAAAATGATCACTCCCTCTCCAGAACGCGATCTCATCCTCAAACGTCTCATTACCCACCCGCCGGAGCAGAAGCCCCGGTTCGACTGGCGGCAGTCGCTCAACGGTTACGAAGATCACCAGCCCGACGCGAAAATCGTCAGCACCAAAGGCGAGCAGGATTTCGACCTCGGTGAAGTCGCGGACGCTGTTGGCGTCGCCCTGACCAACCTCCTTCTCGCCCGCGAGGAGACCGACATTTTCACCGAGGAGAATCAGCGGTTCGTCTCCCGCATCGCCTACGACGTCGCGCGCGCCATCTCCAACTACACGGCCGACCGTCCCGCGCCGGCCAAGCTTGATGTGGGCGAACTTTACTCTCTCATCGAACGCGCGCTGGTGGAAAACAGGGCCTACGACGTCGCCAAGAGCCTGGTGCTTAAGCGTTCCTCCGAATTGCGTCCCCCCTCCGGCTCCGAAACCGGGCTGCCGCGGCTCATCCGCCGCAACAACCAGATCGTGCCCTGGAACGAGGCCAAGATCGAGGTCGCCGTCCGCAAGTCCTTTCTGTCCCTTGAGAAGGACTCCGCGCCCGCCGCCGCCATCGCACGCGCCATCACCGAACGGGTCCGCCTGCTCAGCCAGGAGTACATCCACATCGAGGAGGTTCAGGATCTGGTCCAGGAGGAACTCATGCGCGCCGGCCAATTCAAGGTGGCCGAAAACTACATCCTCTACCGCGCCCGCCGGGCCGCGCTGCGCGAACAGGACCAGACCGAAGCGCCCGCTGCCGAGCAGGGTTCCATGGTGGTGGTCCGCAATCCTGAAGACGACACCACCTGGTTCTGGGACGGTCTGGACCTGCGGCTGCGCATCCAGTTCGCCACTATCGGCCTCGAACTCTCTCTGTCCCCCGACGAAATCGAAACCGAGCTGCGCCGGTCCCTTTTCGACGAGATCAGCCCGGCCGACCTCAAGAACACCATCATTCTCAACGCCCGGACCCTGATCGAAAAGGACTCCGACTTCGCCAGGTTCGCCGGCCGCATCCTCCTCACCTACATTTACGAGGAGGTCCTGGATTGGGACATCACGCGCCAGGGCATCGGCGGTCTGAAGGAGGCCCATCAGAATTACTTCGCCAAGTACCTGCACCGCGGCGTGGAAATCGGCCGCCTCGACAAGCGTCTGCTCGAATACGACATCGAACAGTTAGGGGCCGCCATCGATCCCTCCGCCGACCTCGGCTTCGATTACCTCGGCATCCAGACCCTCTACGACCGGTATCTGGTCACCGATAAAACCAGCAAAAAACACCGCCGCATCGAGACGCCGCAGATCTTCTGGCTGCGCGTCGCCATGGGCCTCTTTATCCGCGAGGAGAAGGAACGCGAACCGCGGGTCACCGAACTCTACGACCTCTACAAAAGCCGTCGCTTCTGTTCGTCCACGCCGACCCTCTTCAACGCCGGCACCCCCCATTCCCAGTTGTCCTCGTGCTACCTTTATTGGGTCGACGACTCCATCGAAGGCATCATGCAGCGCGGTATCGCCGACAACGCCTACCTCTCCAAGTGGGCCGGCGGCCTGGGCGGCTCCTGGACCTCCGTCCGCGGCACCGGCGCCCACATCAACGGCACCAACGGCGAGAGCCAGGGAGTGATCCCTTTCCTCAAACTCCACAACGACCAGCTCATCGCCGTCAATCAGGGCGGAAAACGCCGCGGCTCCGGCTGCGCCTACCTCGAAACCTGGCACAACGACCTGCTCGATTTCCTCGAACTCCGCCGCAACACCGGCGACGACCGCCGGCGCTGCCACGACATGAACACAGCCAACTGGATTCCCGATCTGTTCATGAAACGCATGGAGGCCCGCGAGGAATGGACTTTCTTCCGCGCCAACGAAACGCCGGACCTCCACCACCTTTACGGCAAAAAGTTCGAGGAAAAGTACCTCGAATACGAAGCCCGCGCCGAAAAGGGCGAACTGACCGCCAAGAAGGTGCCCGCGATCGACGTCTGGAAGAAGATGCTGCAGATGATCTTCGAAACCGGCCACCCCTGGATGACCTTCAAGGACACCTGCAACGTCCGCAGCCCCCAGGACCACGCCGGCGTGATCCACAGTTCCAACTTGTGTTGCATGACCGCGGACCAGCGCGTGGTTACCTCGGAGGGTCTTGTTACTGTAGGCGAACTCTACGCCCGTGCTCGCAAGGAGGCCCTCGTCGGCG
>SLTG01000031.1 GCA_007130045.1 Opitutales bacterium | reverse complement strand
TCGCGAGTTGCAGCAACCATTGATTATCGGAAGGCCGATCGCTGGCTTCGACGACGATGGCATGAGTGATTCCCGAATTTGCCGAGACCGCCGCAAAATCCGCCGGAAGATGGGGCCGGTAGAGTTTCTCAATCCGTTCAGGCGGCCATGGCACGCCCTCCGGGCGAGACGGGTCGTAGAGATGAATATGGCTGTCAATTCGCATGGGAACCGTCTGCTTTCCTTCAACGTTCGCGCAGGCGGACGAACCCAGCGCGACAAGAATCAATGCCGCCGTCAGATGGTTTCGAAGCATCCGAATCACCGCATTCGATCGTCGTGTGCGATCGTCGACGAAACTCTCTGGTTTTATAATATTCGATTTCGACACGCTCCCCGAAAATAGCCGTCTTTCTGACGATTGCAAATCTACCCTAAAAGGAGCGCGTAACGACACGGAGAGCGGCTTCTGGTGGCGGCTAAAAGTCGCCTTTTATCATGTGCTTATAACACAAAAAGGGGGGGTCCCATGCGTGGCAAGCCCGATTAACTCATAGCGCCAGTTGATCGAAATACAGCCGGAAGGCTTTTCCCATCATTTCGATTCGTTCCACCAGGGCCTGCTGGGCGATGACGATTTCAGACTCCTGGCTCCGGTAGCCCCCGGCGGAAATTTCAGATTTGATTCGGCAGGCACGGCGGTTGTCGAGGCGCTCCCAGGTAAGCGGAATCGAGAGGGATTTCTCAATTTCGGTTCGATGAGAATAGAGTTGGTCGAAGATCGCCTTATTTTCTTCTCGATTGCCGCGATCAATATAAATCTCCGCCTGGCAGGAATGTTGGGTGACCGCGAGATTGAAACCGATTCCCCGAATCCCCGAGCCTGCACCGATCCATGAATGCTTTCCCGGCGTGATATTGGCGTGCCTTCCTCCGGCCTTTCCGGATTGAGCAACGACGCCCTCCCAAAATTTTCTGCGGAGATCGTGACGCTCTACCCGTTGCTTTCTTTCCTCATGTTCCTTTTCGCGGAGCTGAATCTGGTATTCGCTTGCTTCGGGGAGCGGGATCACCTGTTGCACATCCACCAGGGTACGATCACGGTCGCAATATGGTTTAAGGCGGACGCATTCGATGTTCAGGCCGCGGTCGATCAGCCAGAGCACGGAGGTGGTCAGCTCTTTGCCGAAGTCCGCCGCGACGAGAATTATTCGCGTGTCGTCCCCAAACGCCTCCTCGTCGGGCTCCGACCATCCAAGAAAATCGAGAATGCGGGTTTCGGCGTCGGCGCTCTCGCCATTCAGCCTCCCCAGGAAATCGGCATGGATCCGTACCGCACGATCAAAAGTCATGGCCGACACCATGGCCGCATAGCGAATCGCCTGAAGCTCCATATGTCCCCCGTCAGCCGTTCGCTTGATCTCGATCACCACAAGATTGGCATTCCGGTCGATCGCGAGGAGATCGATACGCCGCCTGCTCTCGTCCCAATCGCTGAACTCCTCCGTGAGAACAAAAAGGTCCTCCGAAATCACTTCAATCTGAGTCCGCAGCAGCCGCTGCAAATCCCCGCGCTCCTTGTGACCCGATGTGCCAAAATCGCTTGCTTCGATCTCGCGAAATTCGTGGGAAGTTAGTTCGTAGATGGGCATAGGAGGGCGTGCAAACAGGGTTAAAAAGGCCTTGTTCTGAGATAAAGCATGATTGCCTCATGCGTGAATAGCCGAAGAAGTCGTGTCTGCGATCGGACACCGTGGTTTACCTGGGGCATGCTGATTCTTCCGTCTTGAGGTAGGTTACTTCAAAGGCCTTGCAGAGGCGTTCCGACTGGATCTTGTTAGCGAGGGAAAATTGGTTCATGTCGTAACGTTGAAAAATGTCGAGGCCGCGGTCGATGGTGATTTTCCAGCCGGTGTCGGTGGTGATGCTTCGGGCGTGGAAGGATTCGGAGTTGTCGTAGCGGAAGGAAAAGAGGACTCGGGATCCGCTAAAGGTCTCCTGAATCTTTTGGAGTCCTTCGTCCTGCTCGACGCAACGGTCCATGTCGGATTTTGTTATGAGATTCACTTCGACTTGTTCGCCCTCGGGGGTCAGGGCGTGGACCATTTCCAGCAATTCCATCATGTTCTTGAGCTGCCAAAACAGGCGGATGTAGGGGTCCTGGACCATTATTTGGGTGGCACCTTTAAGGTGGGCTCCGAAGAGCTGCATGTAGCTGTAGCCGGTGGCGTTTTCGGGAACGGTGATGTGTTCGCCGGGTCGAAGGGTTGCCGCCTCGGGAGCGGGGGATGACTCCTGTTCGGGTTCCTCGTCCGGTTTGACGTCAGAGGTAGGCGGGGGCTCGTTTTGTTCGTTTGCGGTTCTGGTTCCGGCGAACGCCGGGTATTGGATTTCTTCCAGTGTTTTGATGTCGTGTTCTTCGGATTTCTCCAAATCGGTGAACCGGAAATCGACGGCGGGGAAGGTGCTGTCGATACGAATGATGTGATCCTTGATCCTTTTGCGACCCTCCATCGAGAAGATGAGCAGTTCCCGGGCTTCTTCCTTCGAGCATTCGCCGTTGGGGAAGATGATCTTTAGCAACCCGGAAAAGGTCTTGTGAATGGCTTCTCGATCCCGCGTCGTAATCTCGGGATTCAATTGAAAATAGGACGTGTATGTCTGGGAGAAGTCGTAGTTGCGGAGTTTTTTCATGACTTCCGCCAGGTAGTCCACGATGAATCCGAATCCGGAGCAGAAAAGCTCGGCCCTTATCATGGGCGTTTCCCAGCCGGGGCTATAGAAATGGAGGCGGTCGAGGAAAGCCGAATCGATGTATTTGTCGGGGAGGTCATCGAAGAAATGCGAATGCTTAAGCATGTAGGGAACCGACTTCCGCGTGTTGCCGAGAAAGGACATGGAGGCCTCGGCGCCGAGGACTTCGACACCACGCGAGAAGGACTTGTTGGCCATATAGTTCTTCATGATGTCCACGAGGTTCTTGTCGACGCGTTTGTCTTTTCCGGCAAATTCGTCGAAAGCCACACTGTCCCAGTAACCGACGAGGCCCAGCTTCCCGGTCGCGTTGTTGACAAAGAGCTTCGCCATGCTGACCTCCCCGCCGGACACGAGCATGCCGTGGGGTGAGAATTCCGAGAAGATATGCGATTTTCCGGTACCTTTCGGTCCGAGTTCGATATAGTTGAAATTACGTTCGCAGAAGGCGACCAGCCGGGCGAGCTGGAGAAGCTTCTGACGGCGGCCGAGCATTTCGGGATTGTAACCGATGCTTTGAATCACGGCATCGATCCACTCGTCGGTGGTGAAGGCTTTGCGGGACTCGCAGTATTGTTCGAAGTCAAAGTGGGAGACCTGGATCGGCTTGAGAGTATCGATTACCCAGGGCTCCTTCTTGGGATCCTCGACCGGTTCGTAGAGCAAATCGACAATGCACCAGACGCCGCCCACGAGGAGCTTGGGGTGTTTCTTTACGTAATTCGATTCCGTCTCGATGCGTTTAATGCCCAGGTTCGAGAATTGGGCTTCGTAGATGCCGGTTTTGTCGTTGAGATCCACCGTCACTTTATCTATCACCTTGTGGCGGCCTTTCTCCTTGATCCGCGAACGGATGAGAGCCGCCTCGTTCCGGTTGACATAGTGGTTTGCGAGGATCTCCTTCACCGAATTGATTCCAGACTGAATGTTGGCCTCATCATCGGTGGCGCAGTACTGTCCGAGAAGGTACTCCAGCACGTAGGAGGGGACGATTGCGTTTCCCTTGACGATTTTGGTCAGGTCTTTTCGGACGACCAGGCCGGGAAAATGCTCGACGATTTTTTCGTTCAGACTCATGGGATGGTTGGAACTGGTTATAGCGTCCAGAGTGACGTCATTCAAAACTCGAAATCGGACTCGAACGGTTTCCGGAACCGGTAGGCGAGCTCCTTGTAAATGCGAAACTGGTTGGATCCCCGGATCCGCTCTTCCAGGCGCAGATAAATCTCCTTGTTGTTGAACTGATCGGCGCTCTTGCGAAAGGTGAAACTGATTTTCTTCTCTCTTGCGCGGGGATCGGACTCGGTTTGGTCGAACGTGACGGTATGCTGGTCGGAAATCGCCTCGCCCGAATCCCCGCAGAACCCAATCTGCAGGGTGCGGCCGAGTTGTTTGTCTTCGGCCGGGGCCTGTTGGTAGAAGCTGATGGTGGCTTTCGAGGTCGTGATCAAATTGGACGTTCCGCGGATCACATCGACCTCCACTTGGGCGGTGTCGGTCTTCCGGGCCTTGTTGACGGTAAGGACCGGAAGCACGATCTCCTGGAGGGAGGCGCCACCATGAACGAACCGGGAGCCGGCACCTTTGACGCGAAATCGGTTGATTGATTTCGGGATGGCGAAATGCGCCTCACCAGCCAGACCGAGCTGTTCGGCCGAGAAGATTTTCGCTCCAGATGCCGGTTGAAATGATTCTCCGACCAGGAAGCGACGGTTTACGATTCCCACGTTGTTTCCGGCGGGCCTCTCCGTGAAGTCGCTCTCTTCCAGGACGGCGGAGCGAAACAAGAATCCATGGTCGGCAGTGATCAGAACATTGTTGCCGTTAACCGCCGACACTTTCTTCAGAAGATCGGTGACGGTTTTGAACTCGCGTTCCACGGCGTCGAATACCTCATGCTCGGTCTCGCGCTTGTCACCGGTCTGGTCGATGCCGTTCTGGAAAATATAGATTAAATCGTGATCGCGGGTCAGAGCGCGTCCCTCCTCTTTGGCGTTCAGTCGGAGAAATTCGTCGGCTTTCAGCGCGGTCGCCCGGTATTTCGATTTGCCAAGGATCGCCTTTCTCGCTTCCAGCCCCTGGGTGCTTTCGCCGTCGGCCAGAACCTGACCGCTCGAAGGCACGACTTCCAGCTTGTCATGCGGCAGCAGGGCGGCCATCCCGAGCTGGGTGTAGGAGGGAAGAGTGCTTACCTGGAATCCGAGGGAGGACCGAAAGCGATCCTCGCGCTGTATCCTTTTGTGCAGGGCTTCGCCGGCCTCGTAGCGCAATGCGTCCGAGATGATGACAAACAGTTTGTTGCCCTTGTTCAGGACCGGAAGGACCTGCCTTTCGAAGAAATCGCGCTGGCGGGGAGAGTCTCCGATCGGCCAACGGTCTTCGGTGTCCAGGTAACCCTGAAATCGATCGTTCAACCGAAGAAGGAACTCATTGGTGTACCGTTGCTCCACCTCCTGGGAGATTGCGTGGAGAAGGGTCGCCTGCTGGCTGATTCGGGCGTTGAAAAGGTAATCCCGGTACAGTTGATCGATGAGATAGTGACTCTCGGCGTATTGGATGATGGCCTGTGACGCGGACGAAAAACTCAAGTCAAGGGTGCGGAGGGACTCAAAGAGGCGGGCGGCGGCGAGAATGGAAGAGTATATGGGTTGATACCGGTCAAACCAATAGGATCCCTCCCGGCGGTCCACCGTGGAGCGGATTGATTCGACGCTGAGCCGGCCCTCCAGCAGTCCGTCGCGCAGTTCCACGATGATCTTCTTCTCGATCGCCTCGAAGGCGTCCTGATCCTGGATTTGGGCAATCCCTTCGATGGTGTTCAGAGCCCCGGAAATATTCAGGTCATCCTCGAACCTCTTGGAAAGAACCGCAAAAACCTTTCGGTAGCGCTGGCTGTCCTTCCAGCGACTCAACATCACCCGGGCTTCACGTCCCAGCTTCGGCGTGCGCCCGCAGGGAGCGGCGGCGATAAAAATCTCGAGCGCCAGATCCGTGAGGGTCGGCTGATCGGCCCGGTAATCGTAGGTGCGGGAAACTTCCTTCCAGAAAAACTCATCGAGGCCGTACTTTTCGATAGCCCGCCATTTTTCGGTTCGCTCTTCGGAGATCTCGGCGAAAAGCGACCAGAGGATGTTTTCAAGAATCGGCTCCTCCCGGACCAGCACCGCCAGCATCTTGAGCTGCCATTCGCGCTCCGAATCCTCGGCATGCAGCCTCTCTTTCAGCCGTTCCTTTCGCTCCTTGTTCCGAAAAAAGTCGCGGTACCGCTCAACGAACGGACGATGTTCCTCCTGGAACCCGATGTCCTGGAGAACTAGGGACGTCTGGTCCGCCTGGAAGACATGGTGGGCGAGTTCGAGGTCCAGAAACCAATTCTGCGCGTGAGGCGGACGGGGGTGGGGCATGTAGATAAGGAACCGGCTCTTCGGGGCCTCCCGCGCCATACGATACTTCAATCCGAATTCGTTGTTGTCCATTTCGATTTTCTCGAGATCCTCCGCCTCGTAAGCGTCGAACTCCGCCCGCATTTCCTTATCCGGATCGTACCAGAAGATCAGACGGGTTTTCCGAAAAAGGTCGTTCAGGCTGTTGGTGACGGAAGACATTGGGGGAATTATGAATTATGAATTATGAAGTAGGAAGGAGGATCGAGGGAGAACATGCGGCTCATGGGACAAGATTCGGATGGTTGCCACGGAGCCAGCTCAGGGTGTCGGCGTGGAGTTCCTTGGTGAAGGCGATCAGTTCGGTGGCTTCCTCGGATGA